>NZ_JBVIDV010000001.1:503218-625138 GCF_055572195.1 Streptomyces sp. NPDC030809 | reverse complement strand
CAGATGTGGAAGCCCGGTAACGGGTGGAGCTGACTGGTACTAATAGGCCGAGGGCTTGTCCTCAGTTGCTCGCGTCCACTGTGTTAGTTCTGAAGTAACGACCGTGAGTATGCCCGGTTGGTTAACTTCATAGTGTTTCGGTGGTCATAGCGTTAGGGAAACGCCCGGTTACATTCCGAACCCGGAAGCTAAGCCTTTCAGCGCCGATGGTACTGCAGGGGGGACCCTGTGGGAGAGTAGGACGCCGCCGAACAATCATTGTGGGAAAGCCCCGCACCTTCTGGTGCGGGGCTTTTCTGCGTTCTGGGCACAGGTGTTCTCCTGTAGGGTCAGAGGATCGTTCGCACGTTTCAACAGTGGAGGCCCCCGGGTGGAGGTCCAGGAGACTCGGGTCCAGACGGACCGAATCCTCACCATCCCGAACATCCTGAGCATGGCTCGCCTCGTCGGCGTACCCCTGTTCCTCTGGCTCATCCTGCGGCCGGTGTTCGGAGGGCCCAACAGCGACGGCTGGGCGCTGCTCGTGCTCATGCTCAGCGGGGTCAGCGACTATCTCGACGGAAAGCTGGCGCGCCGCTGGAACCAGATCAGCAGCCTCGGCCGGCTGCTGGATCCGGCCGCCGACCGCCTGTACATCGTTTCCACGCTCATCGGCCTGACCTGGCGGGAGATCCTGCCGTGGTGGTTGACGGCCGCCCTGTTCGCCCGGGAGCTGATGCTCCTGGTGATGGTGGGAATCCTGCGCCGGCACGGCTATCCGCCGCCGCAGGTCAACTTCCTCGGCAAGGCCGCGACCTTCAATCTGATGTATGCCTTCCCCTTGCTCCTTCTGAGTGATCAAGACGGCTGGCTGGGTTGGCTCGCGTCTGTTTTCGGATGGGCGTTCGCCGGATGGGGTACAACCCTCTACTGGTGGGCAGGAATCTTGTACGTGGTTCAGGTCCGTCGTCTCGTGAAGGCGGACACCGCGGCCGATTGAGCCCGCCGCAATGTCGCGGGGGAGTGGCGGGGGGTCCGTGTCCGGGCGGGTGACATCGGCTGGACCGTCGTCTCTTCAAGGAGGATCCTTCCGACATGAAGGCCGTCGTGATGGCCGGAGGCGAAGGCACCCGTCTTCGCCCCATGACTTCGAGCATGCCCAAGCCGCTCCTGCCGGTCGCCAACCGGCCCATCATGGAGCACGTGCTGAGGCTGCTCAAGCGGCATGGGCTGAGTGAGACCGTCGTTACCGTCCAGTTCCTGGCCTCACTGGTCAAGAACTACTTCGGTGACGGCGAAGAGCTCGGCATGGAGCTCACCTATGCCAATGAGGAAAAGCCACTCGGGACCGCCGGCAGCGTGAAGAACGCGGAGGAGGCCCTGAAAGACGACGCGTTCCTCGTCATCTCCGGCGACGCGCTCACCGACTTCGACCTCACCGACCTCATCGCCTTCCACAAGGCGAAGGGCGCCCTCGTCACGGTCTGCCTCACCCGGGTTCCCAACCCCCTCGAATTCGGCATCACCATCGTCGACGAAGAGGGCAAGGTCGAGCGCTTCCTGGAGAAGCCGACCTGGGGCCAGGTGTTCTCGGACACCGTGAACACCGGCATCTACGTCATGGAGCCCGAGGTCTTCGACTACGTGGACCCCGACGTCCCCGTGGACTGGTCCGGAGACGTGTTCCCGCAGCTCATGAAGGAGGGGCGGCCCATCTACGGGTACGTCGCCGAGGGCTACTGGGAGGACGTGGGCACCCACGAGAGCTACGTCAAGGCGCAGGCCGACGTGCTCGAGGGCAAGGTCCAGGTCGAGATGGACGGCTTCGAGATCTCCCCGGGCGTCTGGATCGCCGAGGGCGCCGAGGTGCACCCCGACGCCGTGCTGCGCGGGCCGCTGTACGTGGGCGACTACGCCAAGGTCGAAGCCGGGGTGGAGATCCGCGAGCACACGGTCATCGGCTCCAACGTCGTCGTCAAGAGCGGGGCCTTCCTGCACAAGGCCGTCGTCCACGACAACGTCTACATCGGGCCGCACAGCAACCTGCGCGGCTGCGTCATCGGCAAGAACACCGACATCATGCGGGCCGCCCGGATCGAGGACGGCGCCGTGATCGGGGACGAGTGCCTGGTCGGTGAGGAATCGATCGTGCAGGGCAACGTGCGCGTCTATCCGTTCAAGACCATCGAGGCCGGCGCTTTCGTCAACACCTCGGTGATCTGGGAGTCGCGCGGTCAGGCGCACCTGTTCGGCGCGCGCGGGGTCTCCGGCATCATCAACGTGGAGATCACCCCGGAACTCGCGGTCCGGCTGGCCGGAGCGTACGCCACCACCCTGAAGAAGGGTGCCACCGTCACCACGGCGCGTGACCACTCCCGCGGGGCCCGTGCACTCAAACGGGCGGTGATCTCCGCGCTCCAGGCCAGCGCCATCGACGTCCGCGACCTGGAGAACGTACCGCTGCCGGTGGCGCGGCAGCAGACGGCGCGGGGCAGCGCCGGCGGGATCATGCTCCGCACCTCGCCCGGCGTACCCGACTCCGTGGACATCATGTTCTTCGACGCGCGCGGGGCCGACCTCTCGCAGGCCGACCAGCGCAAGCTCGACCGGGTCTACGCCCGGCAGGAGTACCGGCGGGCCTTCCCGGGCGAGATCGGCGACCTGCAGTTCCCGTCCAGCGTCTTCGACTCGTACACCGGCTCGCTGCTGCGGCGGGTGAACACCACCGGCATCGCGGACTCCGGGCTGAAGGTGGTGGTGGACGCCTCCAACGGCAGCGCCGGACTGGTCCTGCCCAGCCTGCTCGGGCGGCTCGGGGTGGACGCGCTCACCATCAACCCCGGACTCGACGAGTCCCGGCCGACCGAGACGGCGGAGTCCCGGCGGGCCGGGCTGGTCCGCCTCGGGGAGATCGTCGCCTCGGCGCGAGCCGCGTTCGGAGTGCGCTTCGACCCCGTCGGCGAGCGCATCAGCCTCGTCGACGAGCGCGGCCGGATCATCGAGGACGACCGTGCGCTCCTGGTCCTGCTGGACCTCGTGGCGGCCGAGCGGCGCAGCGGCAAGGTCGCACTGCCCGTGACCACGACCCGGATCGCCGAGCAGGTGGCCGCGTACCACGGCACCCAGGTGGAGTGGACGACCACCTCGCCCGACGACCTGACCCGCGTCGGCCGGGCCGACAGCACCATCTTCGGCGGTGACGGCCGGGGCGGGTTCATCGTCCCCGAGTTCAGCAGCGTCTTCGACGGGGCGGCGGCCTTCGTACGGCTCATCGGCCTGGTCGCGCGGACCCAGCTCACCCTGAGCCAGATCGACGCCCGGATACCGCGAGCCCATGTGCTCAAGCGCGATCTCGCGACCCCGTGGGCCGTCAAGGGCCTGGTGATGCGGCGGGTGGTCGAGGCGGCCGGAGCACGCCACGTGGACACCACGGACGGGGTGCGGGTGGTGGAGGCCGACGGCCGCTGGGCACTGGTGCTGCCCGACCCGGCCGAAGCCGTCACCCACCTGTGGGCCGAAGGGCCCGACGGAGCCTCTGCGCAGGCGCTGCTCGACGAGTGGTCCACGGTCGTGGACGGCGCCGGACGGTGAGCCGGCCCCGGGGCCCCGCCGGAGGAATCCGGCGGGGCCCCGGGCGCATTCGTTGTCAGCCCATCCGACATGCGACGATGTGCCGCATGTCGCAGCCGTCACCCCATCGGCCTCCGGCCCCTCCGCCGGCGCGCCCGGACGCCTCCATGTCGCTGCTGACGCATGTGATGGACCACAGTCTCGACGAGGGATACGCCGAGGCCTCGGCCCGCCGCGCGGCAGAGGGGGCCACCGGTCTGCCCCGCACGCTCAAGGCCAAGCTCGCCCTGGCCGGGGGGCTGGTGCTCGCCGCGATGGTCGTGACGCTGGGCGCCGCGCAGGCGCGGATAACAGCTCCCGTGCTGGCCAAGGAGCGCCAGGAGCTGATCAACCGGGTGGAGCGGGCCGGATCCGCGGCCGACACCCTGGAGAAGGACATCGAGCGGCTGCGCACCGACGTGGCCGACCGCCAGCGCGAGGCCCTCAAGCAGGTCGGCGGGGACCAGGGCGAGCTGGTCGCCCTGCTGTCCGGGGCCACCGAGGTGCGGGGCCCCGGGATCCGGCTCGTCGTCGACGACGCCAAGGAGGCCGAGGCAGGAAGCGGCGGACCGCGCGAGAACTCCGGCTTCTCCGACACCGGCCGGGTCCGCGACCGGGACATGCAGCGCATCGTCAACGGCCTGTGGCAGTCGGGGGCGGAGGCCGTCGCGATCAACGGCCAGCGCCTGACCTCGCTGTCGGCGATCAGGGCCGCCGGTGACGCCATACTGGTCGACAACAAGCCGTTGGTACCGCCGTACGAGGTGCTGGCGGTGGGGGCGAAGAACCGGCTCGGGACCGAGTTCCAGGACAGCGCGGACGGCCAGTACCTGCACGTGCTGCAGGAGAACTACGGGATCCGCTACAGCATCTCCGCCGAGGACGACCTGCGGCTGCCCGCCGCGTCGAGCCTCATCGTCCGCACAGCAGAACCGAAGAAGGGTGCATCGTGATCGCGGTACTGGGCCTGGTGGTCGGAGTGGTGGTCGGACTACTGGTGCGGCCCGAGGTGCCGGCCGTGGTCGAGCCCTACCTGCCGATCGCCGTCGTGGCGGCTCTCGACGCGGTCTTCGGAGGCCTGCGCGCGATGCTCGACGGGATCTTCGTGGACAAGGTCTTCGTGGTGTCGTTCCTGTCGAACGTCGTCGTGGCCGCGCTCATCGTCTTCCTCGGCGACAAGCTCGGCGTCGGGGCCCAGTTGTCCACCGGTGTGGTGGTCGTGCTCGGCATCCGCATCTTCTCCAACGCCGCGGCCATCCGCCGGCACGTGTTCCGGGCGTGAGGCCGATGAGCGAAGAGAACGCCCCGAACACGCCGAACACCTCGGACACCCCGGGACCGGAAGGTCCCGCGGAGGCTTCGGGCCCCGGCCGCCCGGAGCCCGGCCCGCGGCGCCCGGCCCCGCCGCCGCCCGCCGCGGAGCAGCCCGCGCAGGCGCCCCCGGCCGAGGCCGCGGAGCCGCCCGCCATGACCGGCCGGCAGCGGCTGGCTGCGGGCCTGTGGCCGCCGCGGGTGACGCGCGCCCAACTGATCGTGGCCCTGCTGCTGTTCGTCCTGGGCCTGGGCCTGGCCATCCAGGTGCGCTCCAACAGCGACAGCAGCGCCCTGCGGGGTGCCCGCCAGGAGGACCTGGTGCGGATCCTCGACGAGCTCGACGGCCGCACCAAGCGGCTGGAGGACGAGAAGCAGCGCCTGGAGGACCAGCGCACGGAGCTGGAGACCAGCTCCGACCAGGCCGAGGAGGCCCGCAAGCAGACCGTCGAGAAGGAGCGCCAACTCGGCATCCTGGCGGGTACGGTGGCGGCCGAGGGCCCGGGGATCACCCTCCGGGTCTCCGACCCCAAGCACCTCGTCGAGTCCGACATGCTCCTCGACGCGATCCAGGAACTGCGGGCCGCGGGCGCCGAGGCCATCCAGGTCAACGGGGTCCGCGTGGTCGCCGGCACGTACTTCTCCGACGAGGACGGGGGCGTGGGCGTGGACGGTAAGAAGATCACACAGCCGTACGAGTTCAAGGTGATCGGCCGGCCCCAGGACCTCGAACCGGCCTTGAACATCCCGGGCGGTGTCATCCAGACCCTGGAGAAGGAGCAGGCCACCGCGGAGGTCGTACGCTCGACGAAGATCGTCGTCGACGCCTTGCGGGCGGCGAAGCAGCCTGACTACGCTCGGTCGTCATCGTCATGACACGGAGCACTGGCGGGAGGCCCTCACGCGCGCGGCTGCTTGCGGGGGGTCGGCGCACCGAACGAGCGGTGCGTGGTGGAAACTGTCTGGTGGTTACGGACGTTGTGAGAATGTCCGGGTCGGCAGGTGTGTGCATTCAGGGTTCGTCCTGCCCCACGGGCGGGTCTGTTTCGGTCAAGGGGAATCGCCCGTGAAGTTGTTTGAGAAGTTGTTCGGCAAGAAGGCCCGCGAGGACAGCGCGGCCAAGCACCGTGCCTCGCGGCACGCAGAGGAAGAAGCGCAGGGCGGCCGCCCGCTGTTCCGCGACGAGGTGGCGGGGGCGGGTGACAATTCGGGCGTCCAGGGCGCGTCGTCTGTTGACCCTGCCGCATCCGGCCGCATAGGTTTCGGTGAACCATCAACCTCAGGTGCGGGTGGAGGGTTCGCCCCCGACCCGTATGCGACCAATGCCTCCGCGGGGCAGCCGCGGCGCGAGGAGCCGTCCATGTCGGCCGTGCAGGTGTGCAGCAGGTGCGGGCACCACAATGGTGCCGACAGCCGCTTCTGCTCCCACTGCGGGGCGCCGCTGCGGCCGGGTCTGACGCCGGAGCGCGCCTCGGAGACCACCTCGACCATCTCGATCTCCGGGCTGGAGGCCTACGAGGCCGAGGTGACCGGGCAGCACGCCGCGCCGTCGCTCTCTCCCGAGGCTCAGGCCGCCGTGGAGGCCCTGCCGCCGGGTTCGGCCCTCCTGGTCGTGCGCCGCGGTCCGAACTCGGGCAGCCGCTTCCTCCTGGACGGCGAGCTGACGACGGCGGGCCGGCACCCGCAGAGCGACATCTTCCTGGACGACGTCACCGTCTCGCGGCGGCACGTCGAGTTCCGCAGGAGCCAGGACGGCGGGTTCACCGTCTCCGACGTCGGCAGCCTCAACGGCACCTACGTGAACCGCGAGCCGATCGACTCGGTCGCGCTCAACAACGGTGACGAGGTGCAGATCGGCAAGTACCGGCTGGTCTTCTACGCGAGCCAGCGAGGCATCTGACCCTCCCCCGGACCGGGTCCGGGGCACCCCCTGGGAAGGTCCATGCTGCTGACACCGACGGGCGGTGCCGGAAACGGCGCCGCCGGCTCGGCCGGGCGGCTGATGAGCATCGGGACGGTGCTCAACCAGCTGCGTGGCGAGTTTCCCGAAGTCACCATCTCCAAGATCCGGTTCCTGGAGGCGGAGGGGCTCGTCGAGCCCCAGCGCACGCCTTCCGGCTACCGCAAGTTCAGCGCGCAGGACGTCGAGCGGCTCGCCCGCATCCTGCGCCTCCAGCGCGATCACTACCTCCCGCTGAAGGTCATCCGCGAGCACCTCGACGCGCTCGCCCGGGGGGAGCAGGCCCGGATCCCCGCTCCCTCCCCGCAGGGGGACTCCCTGCCGGCCGTGGCCGCTCCCGAGGAGGCCGAGCGGCCCACCGTGGCGAAGGTCGGCCGGACCGAGCTGCTCGCGGCCGCCGAGGTGGACGAAGAGCAACTGGCCGAGTGGGAGTCGTACGGGCTGATCGCCGAGACCCCGGGCGGCGGCTACGACGCGGAGGCCGTCACCGTGGCCCGGCTGGTGGCCGATCTGGGCCGCTACGGGCTGGAGCCGCGGCACCTGCGGGCCATGAAGGCCGCCGCCGACCGCGAGGCCGGTCTGGTGGAGCAGGTCGTGGCCCCGCTGCGCCGCCACCGCAACCCGCAGACCAGGGCGCACGCCGAGGCCACTCTCAGGGAGCTCGCGGGGCTCTCCGTACGCCTCCACGAGGCCCTGGTGCGGACCGCCCTCGGGGTGCGGATCCGCTGACGGCGGAGGACCCGGGAGGACCCGCGGGGGACCCCGACTACCCAAACCGGCCGGGCAGGTCCTAGGGTTGCTGTGTGAACGAGCTCGACGTTGTGGGTGTCCGGGTGGAAATGCCCTCCAACCAACCGATCGTGCTCCTGCGCGAAGTGGGAGGCGATCGGTACCTCCCCATCTGGATCGGTCCTGGTGAGGCGACCGCGATCGCCTTCGCCCAGCAGGGGATGGCCCCTGCCAGGCCGCTGACCCATGACCTCTTCAAGGACGTGCTGGAGGCGGTGGGCGAGGAGCTCACCGAGGTGCGCATCACGGACCTGCGGGAGGGCGTCTTCTACGCGGAGCTCGTCTTCGCCAGCGGCGTGGAGGTCAGTGCGCGGCCCTCCGACGCCATAGCGCTGGCCCTGCGCACCGGTACGCCGATCTACGGCAGCGACGGAGTCCTCGACGACGCCGGCATCGCGATCCCCGACGAGCAGGAGGACGAGGTGGAGAAGTTCCGCGAGTTCCTCGACCAGATTTCGCCCGAGGACTTCGGCACCAGCAACCAGTGACCCGGCTGCGGGGGCCGGCGAGTCCCGGCCGCGCCCGCGCCGTTCCTCAAGGAATGCTCAAGTCATTCGAGTAGCCTTTCCCCGCGGAGGGGTACGGGAAACCACTCTCAGGGTGATTATCACTCGGCGTGCCGAGTGTGGCGATCGTTGACGCACCCCTGGTGACTGCCTACCGTCGAGATGGCAGGTCAAGGACGGAGGGTCGGCGTGAGAATCAGCGGCGACGGTACGACCGGGGGCATCCCCGCACGCAGTCCGGGGGAGAGCGGTCCGTATCCGCTGCACGGCACGACGGTCGGCGCTGCGCGCCGCCAGCCGGAGACCGTGCCGACCCCTTCGGGTGCTCCGCACGTGGTCAACGCCGATCCGGCAGCCGAGGGCATCGGGTACCGGGGGCCGACCGCCTGCGCCGCCGCCGGCATCACCTACCGGCAGCTGGACTACTGGGCGCGCACCGGGCTCGTCGAGCCGAGCGTCCGCCCGGCGTACGGCTCGGGCACCCAGCGCCTCTACAGCTTCCACGACGTGGTCGTCCTGAAGATCGTCAAGCGCTTCCTGGACACCGGCGTGGCCCTCCAGAACATCCGCACCGCGGTCCAGCACCTGCGCGACCGCGGGTTCGCCGATCTGGAGCGCATGACCCTGATGAGCGACGGTGCCACGGTGTACGAGTGCACCTCGCCCGACGAGGTCGTGGGCCTGCTCCAGGGCGGCCAGGGGGTCTTCGGCATCGCGGTCGGGGTGGTCCGGCGCGACGTGGAGAACGCCCTCTCGCAGCTGCACGGGGAGCGGATCGACACCGGCGAGACCCTGATCGGGCACAACCCAGCGGACGAGCTCGCCAGGCGGCGCAACCGCGCCGGTTGAGCGCCGGCCGTCCCACCGGGGCATTGTCAGTGGCGTAGGGCAGCATCGGAGACGTGAGAGCCGCGCCGACGATCCTCCATCTGGACATGGACGCCTTCTTCGCCGCCGTCGAACAGGCGGCGAAGCCCAGCCTGCGCGGAAAGCCCGTGATCGTCGGAGGGCTGGGGCCGCGCGGGGTGGTCGCCACCGCCTCCTACGAGGCCCGGCGCTTCGGTGTGCACTCGGCCATGCCCATGGCCCAGGCCCGTCGGCTCTGCCCGAACGGCGCGTACCTGGTCCCCCGCTTCCAGGTGTACCGCTCGGTGAGCGAGCAGGTCATGGAGCTGCTGGGGGCGCTGTCCCCGCTCGTGGAGCCGCTCAGCCTCGACGAGGCCTTCGTGGACCTGGAGGCGGGCGGGGTCGCGGACGACGAGGAGTCCGCCCGGGCCGTGGCCGTCGGGCTGCGGGCCGACATCCGGGCCGTCACGGGACTGAGCGGCTCGGTCGGGCTGGCCGGCTCCAAGATGCTGGCCAAGATCGCTTCGGAGGAGGCCAAGCCCGACGGCCTGGTCCTCATCGCGCCGGGCACCGAGCGGGAACTCCTGGCCCCGATGACGGTGCGGACCCTGCCGGGGGTCGGGCCGGCGACCGGGGAGCACCTGAGGCGGGCCGGGATCACCACGGTGGGGGAGCTGGCCGAGGCCGGCGAGGACGAGCTCGTACGGATGCTGGGGCGCTCGCACGGGGTGGCGCTGTACCGGATGGCCCTGGGGCTGGACGACCGGGCCGTGGTGGCCGAGCGGGACGCGAAGTCGGTCTCCGTCGAGGACACCTTCGACGTGGACCTGCACGACCGGGTCCGCATCCGCGTCGAGGTCCAGCGGCTGGCCGACCGCTGCGTGCAGCGGCTGCGGGCCTCCGGGCACTCCGGCCGCACCATCGTGCTCAAGGTCAGGCGGTACGACTTCTCCACCCTGACCCGGTCCGAGACCCTGCGCGGGCCCACCGACGACCCCGGCGTGGTCCGCGAGGCCGCGGCCCGGCTGCTGGACGCGGTGGACACCACCGGCGGGGTCCGGCTGCTGGGCGTCGGGGTCTCCGGGCTCGCCGACTACACGCAGGAGGACCTGTTCGCCCAGGCCGCGGCCGGGGAGGCGGAGGCCCGGGCGGCGCAGGAGGGCGAGGAGGGGCCGCCCGCCGCCCCGGAGGGCGCGGGCGAGCCGGCCGCCGCCGCGGACGGCCCGCCGCCGGAGCGGCGCTGGGCCGCCGGGAGTGACGTCCGCCACGCCGTGCACGGGGCGGGATGGGTCCAGGGCAGCGGGGTGGGGCGGGTGACCGTGCGCTTCGAGGAGCCGGGCGACCGGGCGCCGGGGCGGGTGCGCACCTTCCCGGTGGACGATCCCGACCTGGCGCCCTCGGACCCGCTGCCGCTGGTGGCTCAGCCCTCGTCGGTGCTCAGCCGGCCGAAGTCGCGGTCCGGGGCCGGCGGCGGGGCGGGCGCGGCGAAGTCGCCGGGCAGCGCCACGTCCAGCCCGTAGTGGTGGTACAGCTGCAGCTCCTGCTCGGGGGACAGGTGGCGCCCGACCCCGAAGTCGGGTGCATCCTTGATGAGGGAGCGTTCGTAGGGGATGCGCAGGGCGTCCCCGACCAGCTCGCTCGGCTCCAGCGGGACGAAGGCGTCCCGGCCGAACAGTCCGGTGCGGACGGCCGCCCACTCCGGGGTGCCGGTCGCGTCGTCGAGGTACACCTCGTCGACCGTGCCGATCTTGGTGCCGTTGCGGTCGAACGCCTTGCGGCCGATCAGGCTGCGCGGATCGATATCGGTCTGCACGGTCCCTCCATTTGGTCGCAACTCCTCCGTAATGACTACGAAAGTGCATATTTGAAGAAGGGGCCACTCGAGGGAGTCCCGGCAACCTCGCTGGTAGTCTGGTTTCCGGCTGCTGACCCTGTGCGGGAGAGTCCTCCGAGAACGCTCGTACCGAGCCTCTCGGTGGCGCCGAAGGAGCAAATCCTCCCCGGAATCTCTCAGGCAGACGTACCGCACGGACGAGGCCACTCTGGAAAGCAGGGCGGGCGTCGGACCGGTGTGCCGGAACCCCTCCTCACCGACGGTGAAAGCCGGGACTCCACGGGCAACCCCCGGGAGACCCGGTGAAGCTCTCAGGTTGAGATGACAGAGGGGGAGGCCGTCCGGGTGCCCGCGCCGTGGCACCCCTCGTAGGTCGCGAGACCAGGAGGCCTCCGCAGATGACCGCCCACCGCATTCCGCTCAGCCAGCTCGAGAGCGGCATCCCCTTCGAACAGCGCCACATCGGCCCCGACGCCGAAGCGCAGGCGAAGATGCTGGCCCAGGTCGGCTACGGCTCGCTGGACGAGCTCACCGCCGCCGCGGTGCCGGACGTGATCAAGAGCGCCGAGGCCCTGGGCCTTCCGGCCGCCCGCACCGAGGCCGAGGTCCTGGCCGAGCTGCGCACCCTCGCGTCGCAGAACAAGGTCATGAGCTCCATGATCGGCCTCGGCTACTACGGGACCTTCACCCCGCCGGTGATCCTGCGCAACGTCATGGAGAACCCGGCCTGGTACACCGCGTACACCCCGTACCAGCCGGAGATCTCGCAGGGCCGCCTTGAGGCGCTCCTCAACTTCCAGACCGTCGTCGCCGAGCTCACCGGCCTGCCCACCTCCGGCGCCTCCCTGCTGGACGAGGGCACCGCGGCCGCCGAGGCCATGACGCTGGCCCGCCGGGTCGGCAAGGTCAAGGGCGGGGTCTTCCTCGTCGACGCCGACGCGCTGCCCCAGACCATCGCGGTCATCGAGACCCGCGCCGAGCCCACCGGGGTCGAGGTCGTCGTCGCCGACCTCTCCGAGGGCATCCCGGCCGAGGTCGCCGAGCGCGGTGTCTTCGGCGTGCTGATCCAGTACCCGGGCGCCTCCGGTGCGGTCCGCGACATCAAGCCGCTCATCGACGCCGCCCACGAGCTCGGTGCGATCGTCACGGTCGCCGCCGACCTGCTGGCCCTGACCCTGATCACCTCGCCGGGCGAGCTGGGCGCGGACATCGCGGTCGGCACCACCCAGCGCTTCGGCGTCCCCATGGGCTTCGGCGGCCCGCACGCCGGCTACATGGCCGTCCAGGACAAGCACGCCCGCTCCCTGCCGGGCCGCCTCGTGGGCGTCTCGGTGGACGCGGACGGCAACAAGGCCTACCGCCTGGCCCTCCAGACCCGCGAGCAGCACATCCGCCGCGAGAAGGCCACCAGCAACATCTGTACCGCGCAGGTGCTCCTCGCGGTCATGGCGGGCATGTACGCCGTCTACCACGGCCCCGAGGGCCTGCGGACCATCGCCCGCCGCACCCACCGCTACGCGGGCATCCTGGCCGCCGGTCTGCAGGCCGGCGGGGTCGAGCTGGTGCACGGCGCCTTCTTCGACACCCTCACCGCGCGCGTTCCGGGCCGGGCCGCCGAGATCGTGGCCGCGGCCGCCGAGCGCGGGGTCAACCTGCACCTCGCCGACGCCGACACCGTCTCCGCCGCGGTGGACGAGACCACCCTGCGCGCCGACATCGAGGCCGTCTGGGCCGCCTTCGGCGTCACCGCGGACATCGAGGCGCTGGACGAGACCGTCGCCGACGCGCTGCCGGCCGGCCTGCTGCGCTCGGACGAGTACCTGACCCACCCGGTCTTCCACCAGCACCGCTCCGAGACCGCGATGCTGCGCTACCTGCGCAAGCTCTCGGACCGGGACTACGCGCTGGACCGCGGCATGATCCCGCTGGGCTCCTGCACCATGAAGCTCAACGCGACCACCGAGATGGAGCCGGTCACCTGGCCCGAGTTCGGCCAGCTGCACCCCTTCGCCCCCGTGGAGCAGGCGCAGGGCTACCTCACGCTCATCCGCGAGCTGGAGGAACGTCTCTGCGAGGTCACCGGCTACGACAAGGTCTCCATCCAGCCGAACGCCGGCTCGCAGGGTGAGCTGGCCGGCCTGCTGGCCGTCCGCGCCTACCACCGCGCCAACGGCGACACCCAGCGCACCATCTGCCTCATCCCCTCCTCCGCGCACGGCACCAACGCCGCCAGCGCCGTGATGGCGGGCATGAAGGTCGTCGTCGTCAAGACCGCCGACGACGGCGAGGTGGACGCGGACGACCTGCGCGCCAAGATCGAGCAGTACCGCGACGAGCTCGCCGTGCTGATGATCACGTACCCGTCCACCCACGGTGTGTTCGAGGAGCACGTCGCCGACATCTGCGCCCAGGTGCACGAGGCCGGCGGCCAGGTCTACGTGGACGGCGCGAACCTCAACGCCCTCGTCGGCCTCGCCAAGCCGGGCCACTTCGGCGGCGACGTCTCGCACCTGAACCTGCACAAGACCTTCTGCATCCCGCACGGCGGCGGCGGCCCGGGCGTCGGCCCGGTCGCGGTCCGCGCCCACCTGGCGCCGTACCTGCCGAACCACCCGCTCCAGCCCACCGCGGGCCCGGAGACCGGGGTCGGCCCGATCTCGGCCGCCCCGTGGGGCTCGGCCGGCATCCTGCCGATCTCCTGGTCGTACGTGCGCCTGATGGGCGGCGAGGGCCTCAAGCGCGCCACGCAGGTGGCCGTGCTGGGCGCGAACTACATCGCCAAGCGCCTGGAGCCGCACTACCCGGTCCTCTACACCGGTCCGGGCGGCCTGGTCGCGCACGAGTGCATCATCGACCTGCGCCCGCTGTCGAAGTCCACGGGCGTCAGCGTGGACGACATCGCCAAGCGCCTGATCGACTACGGCTTCCACGCGCCGACGATGTCCTTCCCGGTGGCCGGCACCCTGATGATCGAGCCCACCGAGTCCGAGGACCTGGTGGAGCTGGACCGGTTCTGCGACGCGATGATCGCGATCCGCGCCGAGATCGAGCGGGTCGCCTCCGGCGAGTGGCCGGCGGACGACAACCCGCTGCACAACGCCCCGCACACCGCGGCGGCCCTGGGCGGCGAGTGGACGCACCCGTACACCCGTGACGAGGCCGTGTTCCCGGCCGGCGTGTCCACCGCGGACAAGTACTGGCCGCCGGTGCGCCGCATCGACGGTGCCTTCGGCGACCGCAACCTGGTCTGCTCCTGCCCTCCGCTGGACGAGTACGACAACTGATCCGCGGGCCGGCAGGCCCGCGGACACGGCCGAGGGCCGGTACGGGACGATCCCCGTACCGGCCCTCGGCCGTTGTGCGCAGTGCCCCGTCCTCAGGTGCCCGGCGGCCGCCCCGCGTCAGGCGGCGCGCATCACCTGCGAGGCCGCCAGCGGGCGGTGCGGGGCGATGATCTGGCCGTCCGGCAGCAGCTCGCCGGTGTCCTCGAAGAGGAGGACGCCGTTGCACAGCAGGCTCCAGCCCTGCTCCGGGTGGTTGGCCACCGGCCGGGCGGCTTCCCGGTCGGCGGAGTCGGCTGACGGGCAAGCTGGCTGGTGCTGGCACATGGATGCGTTCTTTCGCTGCGGTGTGGTGAGTGTGCTGCGGCTCGATGCGGTGTTCATGGCCGCCCCCCGTATCGTCATTCGGTCGGTCCGGGAACAGTGTTCCCCCACGGCGGTCGTTCCGCAGGGATTTCCCGGTAGCTGTCCTCACCGATTGATGACGCATCACTCGTGCGGGCGGTTCAGTTCAACTCCCCTGCCTTTTCGGGTGGTTCGCGGCTGGCCCGGGCGGGCTAGTCCGAATGGCGTACCTGCTCAGGCGGGGGTGGCCAGGGCGGGAGGCATCAGCCGGTGGGTGAGCACCGGCAGTAGTTCCGAGACCGGGTGCGGCCGGTACGCGGCGATGCCGGGCGGTGCCGGGGCCAGGGGGACCAGCAGGTCGGCGGGGGCCGGCAGGCCCGCAGCCGGGTCGGCTCCCGCGGACCGGTGCAGCCAGAGCGTCAGCATGTACAGCTCCGGCACGGACAGCAGGCGCGGCTGGAACGGCGTACCCAGCGACTCCGCCTGGCGCAGGGCGCGTTCGGTCGCGGCCACGTACGGTCCCTCGAAGAAATGGGAGAAGACCCAGCCGTCCGCCGTGAGCCGGGTGTCGGCCGCGGCCACGAACCGGTCGCCGCTGCGGATGAGGAACCGCCAGCCCGACAGCCGGGTGCGGGGCGGCCGGCCGCCGGCGGCCCGCGACAGGTTCAGCCGCTCCAGGACGTGGACGGGGAGCGGGAGTTCGGCGGTCACCGGCCCCTGCAGCGAGCGCAGGGAGGGGGTGTGCGCCTCATGGACGGCCAGGGGTGAACCGAGTGCCGCGAGAACGCTGCGCAGGGCGGGCGCGGGGGCCGGGGGGACATGCAGCGGCATGGTGGGTCGCCTCTCACTTGGGAGACCTGGGGAAACGGGGGACTGCAGAGAGTGCGGACGGCGCTGTCGCATTCTGGGGCCGGAGGGGGGCTGAGGGGCAATGGCCGCGCGCCGACTCCGTGCCTCGATTGCGAGTTTATACGACACGTGTTCACGCAGTGTTTCGGCTAGCTGTCCCGGCTATTGCCGGCAAGGCCCATACCGGACCCGCTGCGGTGGATTTCATGTCGAAGGGGCGCGGGATTGCCGCGCTGACCTCGGAGGTTACCTGAAGGGTGCTCGGCTGGAAAGCTCTGGTATTCACGGCGTGGCACGGTCTGCGGGAATGTGCGGACCGGGGATTGCAGGGGGAATATGCCGAAGCGCCCCTTCGGCCAAACCGGCGCGCGCTCCCGGCGGGAACCGCACTGCGGGCGTTATCGATCATCCGTGCGGGGCATCATCGACCGTAACGCGACGGCCGGGAACCAGGGGCCGCCCAGTCGAGGAGGGACGCTTCGATGGGGGAGAAGGTCGTGGCAGGCGATTTCGACCTGTCCGATCGGCAACGGTATCGGAGGAAGCTCCACGAGTGCCTGGAGGGACTGGGGCGCCTGTTGGCGGAGAAGAGGTTCGATCGCCCGAAGAATCTGATGGGGCTGGAGATCGAGCTGAATCTCGCGGGTTCCGACGGACTGCCGAGAATGATGAATGCGCAAGTGCTGGACCGGATTGCCAGTCCCGATTTCCAAACGGAACTCGGGATGTTCAATCTGGAGGTCAACATTGTCCCGCACCGGATCGGCGGCCGGGTATTCGACCAGCTGACCGAGGAGCTGGAGGCCGGTCTCGGCTACGCGCACCGGCAGGCCGCCCAGATCGACGCCGGGGTGGTGATGATCGGCATTCTGCCGACCCTCGCGCACGCCGATCTGGTCTCGGCCAACCTGTCCGAGGTGGACCGGTACGCCCTCCTCAACGACCAGATCGTGGCCGCCCGCGGCGAGGACTTCACCCTCGACATCGACGGGGTGGAGCGGCTGACCTGCACGACCACCTCGATCGTGCCCGAAGCGGCCTGCACCTCGGTGCAGTTGCACCTCCAGGTCACCCCGGGCCGGTTCCCCGCCGTGTGGAACGCGGCGCAGGCGGTGACGGCCGTACAGATCGCGGTGGGGGCCAACTCGCCCTTCCTCTTCGGCCGCGAGCTGTGGCGGGAGTCCCGGCCGCCGCTGTTCACGCAGGCCACCGACACCCGGCCGCCCGAACTCCAGGCCCAGGGGGTCCGGCCGCGCACCTGGTTCGGCGAGCGCTGGGTGGACTCCGCGTACGAGCTGTTCGAGGAGAACGTCCGCTACTTCCCGGCGCTGCTGCCGCTGTGCGACGAGGAGGAGCCGCTGCGGGTGCTCGACGAGGGCGGGGTGCCGCGCCTCCAGGAGCTGGTGCTGCACAACGGCACGGTGTACCGGTGGAACCGGCCGGTGTACGGGGTCGCGGACGGCGTGCCGCACCTGCGCGTGGAGAACCGGGTCCTGCCCGCCGGGCCGACCGTCGTCGATGTCGTCGCGAACGCGGCCTTCTACTACGGGCTGGTGCGCGCCCTGGCGGACGAGGCCCGGCCGGTGTGGACCCGGATGTCCTTTGCCGAGGCCGAGGCCAACTTCGACGCCGCGTGCCGGTACGGGATCGACGCGCGGCTGCGCTGGCCGCGGCGCGGCCGGGGCGGGGGGCTGGCGACGGTGCCGGCGGACCGGCTGGTCCTCGACGAGCTGCTGCCGATGGCTGCGGCCGGGCTCGACGCCTGGGGCATCGAGCCGGCCGACCGCGACCTGTACCTGGGGATCATCGAGGAGCGCTGCCGGCGCCGGGTGAACGGGGCGACCTGGCAGGTGGACGCCTTCCACCGGGCCCGGGCGGCCGGGATGTCCCGGGAGGACGCGCTCGCCGCCCTGACCCGCCGCTATGCGGAGCTGATGCGGGGCGGGGAGCCGGTGCACACCTGGCCGGCGGGGCCGGCGGAGGGGGAGCTCGCGCAGCCGGCGGCGGTCAGCCGCGGCCGCCGGCCCTGACGGTGTCGAGGGTCGCGGTGTGGATCCGGGCGGGGTCGCGGACGCGGTAGGCGGCCCCGCCGGTGGCCCGGACTCGGCCCGGGCGGCCCGGAACTCGGCCCGGAACTCGGCCCGGACCTGGCCCGGGGCGTACGCGTGCCGGGCCGCCCGGTGGTGGACGGCGCGCACGGTGTCGTGCAGGCGTCCATGCGGGTGCGGCCCTCGTGGCCGGGCACCACCGCCCTCCGGGATCCGCAGGAGAGTGCACCCACCGCGGTCACCAGCCGCGCGGGGGAAGTGCCGTGAGCGGGCAGGCGGGGACTCCGTGGCGTGTGCGCCTCCCCGTGGGGCGACTCTCCGCGGACCGCGACGACGAGACGGGCAGGCAAGATGGGGAGGCAGGCGCCCTCCCGGCCGCTCGTGTGCGCGATCCTCGTACGCGTCGGCGAGACCCCAGCGGGGCCGGCGGGGCGGAGGAACGGCACAGGTGAACGGGAGTCAGTCGTGCGGGCACAGCCGGGGCAGGACGTCGGACCTTCGCTCGGAACCGGGTCCGGCCGGGGAATCCTCAGGTCGGAGACGGCGCTCGTGCTGGCGCTGTCGCTCGGGGCCAGCGGGGTGTCCGCACTGATCAGTTTCGTCGGCTCGCTGACCCGGCCGGGCGGTCTCAAGGACCAGGCGGCCACCCTCAACGGCTCCTACGCCCCGGGCCGGCCGTGGCTGGACCTGGCCTGGCAGCTGTTCGGGATCGCCACCGCCCTCGTCCCGGTGCTCCTGGTGGCGCACCTGCTGACCCGGGAGGGGGCCGGCGGGCTGCGCGAGCTCGGCTTCGACCGGTCGCGGCCCTGGCCCGACCTCGGGCGGGGGGCCCTGGTCGCCGCCGGCATCGGAAGTGCCGGCCTGGCCTTCTACCTGGCCGCGCGGGCCTCGGGGTTCAACCTGACGGTGGTGCCCGAGGCGCTGCCGGAGGTGTGGTGGAAGTACCCGGTGCTGGTCCTGTCCGCGGTGCAGAACGCGGTGGTGGAAGAGGTCATCGTGCTCGGCTACCTGCTGCGCCGGCTCGGGCAGCTGGGCTGGGGGCCGACGGCGGCGCTGCTCGCGAGCTCCGCCCTGCGCGGCTCGTACCACCTCTACCAGGGGATCGGCGGGTTCATCGGGAACATGGTGATGGGCGTCGTGTTCGTACTGCTCTACCGCCGGTGGGGGCGGGTGGGCCCGCTGGTGGCCGCCCATGCGCTGCTCGACGTCGTGGCCTTCGTCGGGTACGCGCTGCTGGCCGGGCACGTCGGCTGGCTGCCCACCCCCGCCAAGGGCTGAGCCCGGGGGTTTCCCGGGCCCGGCGCTACGGGGTGCTGAGCAGTTCGCCGTCGATCACGGTGCGGGCGCGGCCGGTGAGCAGGGTGCGGTCGCCGCGCAGGCTGACGCGGACCAGGCCGGTGCGTGCGGAGCCCTGGAATCCGGTGAGTTCCGTACGGCCCAGGCGGGCGGCCCAGAACGGGGCGAGGGCGGTGTGCGCGCTGCCGGTGACCGGGTCCTCGTCGACACCGACGGCGGGGAAGAAGCCGCGGGAGACGAAGTCGTGGCCGCGGTCCG
The DNA here is from genome assembly GCF_055572195.1 of Streptomyces sp. NPDC030809. Taxonomy (NCBI): domain Bacteria; kingdom Bacillati; phylum Actinomycetota; class Actinomycetes; order Kitasatosporales; family Streptomycetaceae; genus Streptomyces; species Streptomyces sp. NPDC030809. The sequence continues at coordinate 606,227 of NZ_JBVIDV010000001.1, read as the reverse complement.
GGTCCTCGGCGGCGGCCGTGACGACGACCCCGCGCCGGGAGTAGGCGCGCAGCGCCTGCAGGTCCGGGCGCAGGTTCCGCACGCTCTCCTCGTCGCGGAGCTCGACCAGCAGGTCGCCGATGTGCTCGGCGGTGTCGTGCACCGAGAGGATCTCGGCCCCGAGGGCCTCGGCGATGGCGGGCGGGGTCTCGACCGGGGTCAGGGAGGAGGTCGGGAAGTCGAGGGTGAGGCTGCCGTCCCCGTGGATCTGCACGCCGAGGATCCCGCAGCGGGCGGCGAACCGGACCGTGTCCTTCGCCAGGCCGGTGGTGGCCAGGACGTGGGCGGTGGCGAGGGTGGCGTGCCCGCACATGTCCACCTCGGCGGCCGGGGTGAACCAGCGCAGGGCCCAGTCGGCGTCCCCGCCGGGCGGCAGCCGGTGGGTGAAGGCGGTCTCGGAGAGGTTGACCTCGGCGGCCACGTTCCCGAGCCACTCGTCGGCGGGGAACCCGTCCCCGTCGAGGACGAGGACCCCGGCCGGGTTGCCGTGGAAGGGGCGGTCGGCGAAGGCGTCGACGATTCGGATGCGCATGCCACCGAACCTAGGGCGCGGGCCGGACCGGGTGCCAAGGCCAATCCGGTTTCGATGGCCTTGTCGTAAGCGTTGTTCCGATATATCGTTGAAGCATCGCAAGCGATCGATGATCGGTTGTGACTGTTCTGCAACAGCGATGACGAAAGGAGCGCAGTCATGCGTTCACATGGACACGGGCAGGGTCACGGGCACGAGTACGGCCGGGGCCACGGCCACTGCGGGCTGGGTCATCAGGAAGGCGAGTTCGAGCGTCGGCGCGCGGCCTTCGGGCCGTTCGGACCGCCCTTCGGCGGCGGCGGCCCCTTCGGTCGCGGCGGCCGGGGCGGCCCGCACCGCCGGGCCCGGCGCGGCGACGTACGGGCGTCGATCCTGGCGCTGCTCTCCGACCGGCCCATGCACGGCTACGAGATGATCCAGGAGATCGGGGAGCGCAGCGGCGGGGCCTGGAAGCCCAGCCCCGGCTCCGTCTACCCGACCCTCCAGATGCTGGAGGACGAGGGCCTGATCAGCAGTGCGAGCGAGGGCGGCAAGAAGCTGTTCACGCTCACCGACGCGGGGCGCACCGAGGCCGAGGCCGGCCCGGACGCGCCGTGGGAAGAGGCCGGGCGCGGGGTCGACTGGGAGGCCGTGAACGAGATCCGCCAGGCCGGCTTCGGGCTGATGGAGGCGTTCGGGCAGGTCTGGAAGACCGGCTCGCCCGAGCAGCGCCAGAAGGCGATCGCCGTGATCGGCGAAGCCCGCAAGAAGCTCTACCTGATCCTGGCCGACGAGCACTGACGGACGAGCGCGGGGCGGACGGGTTCTCGGTCCGGCCGTTCTCCCGGCAGGCAGCAGCGCCCCGCGGACGCTCCGCGGGGCGCTCCTGTGCGTACGGGGGCGGCGGGGCCGGTCAGGCGACCAGGCCGGCGAGCTTGCGCAGGGATTCGGTGAGGGCGGCGGTGGCCGAGTCCTTGAGCTTGCCGGCCATCAGGGAGACCGCCGCGCCCGTGAACTCGCCGTCGATCCGCACGGTCGTCGCCGCACCGTCGGGGACGAGCGTGTAGCGGGTGCCGACGATCACGCCCATCGGGCCCTTGCCGCGGATGGCGAGGACCCGCTCCGGCTCCAGGGCCTCGACGGTCCAGGTCACCTCGGCCGGGAAGCCCATCATCTTCATGTTCTCCTCGAAGGTGGTGCCCACCTCCAGGGTCTCCGGGCCGCCCTTGGGGAAGGCGGTGTGGGTCTGGCTCCACTGGCCGTACGCGCCCCAGTCGGTCAGCTGGGACCAGACCTTCGCGGCGGACGCCTCGATGCGTGATTCCGCGGTGACTTCGGCCATGCGACCACCCCTTGTCGACGATTCGTGCCGCGGAAGGTAGTGCGGTCGGCGGAAACATTCAATACTGACGGCCTGTCAGAAAATCGCGGCCGGGATGCGTCCCGCGCGGGGCGCGTGCGGGGTCCGTCTCAACAGGTGTCACCAGGGTGACGGTGCTGACCTCGGCTGTCATGATGGCCGGATGCAAGCGTCAGGGAGAAATGCCGGGCTGGGACTCGCTTTGGTCTCGGCCCTCGCCTTCGGTGGTTCGGGTGTCGCGGCGAAGCCGCTGATCGAGGCGGGTCTCGACCCGCTCCACGTGGTGTGGCTCAGGGTGGCCGGCGCCGCCCTCGTGCTGTCCCCGCTGGCCTGGAAGCACCGGTCCCTGGTACGGCGACGGCCCGCCCTCCTCGCCGGGTTCGGCCTGCTCGCCGTGGCCGGCGTCCAGGCCTTCTACTTCGCCTCCATATCCCGGATCCCGGTCGGGGTGGCCCTGCTCCTGGAGTACCTCGGCCCCGCCCTGCTGCTCGGCTACATCCGCTTCGTGCAGCGCAAGCCGGTCAGCCGGGCCGCCGCGGGCGGCGCCGCCCTCGCGGTGGCCGGACTGGCCTTCGTCGTCGAGATCTGGGCGGGCCTGAGCCTGGACCTGCTCGGCGTGCTGCTCGGCCTGGCCGCCGCGTGCTGCCAGGCCTGCTACTTCGTCCTGGCCGACCAGGGCAGCGACGGCAAGGAAGAGGCGCCCGACCCGCTCGGGGTCATCGCGTACGGCATGCTCGTCGGCATGCTGGTGCTCACCGTCGTCGCCCGCCCGTGGGGGATGGACTGGGCGGTGCTCGGGGGTTCCGCCTCCATGAACGGCACCGAGGTGCCCGCCCTGGCCCTGCTGGGCTGGGTGGTCCTGGTCGCGACGGTCTTCGCGTACGTCACCGGCGTGGTCTCGGTGCGCAAGCTCTCCCCGCAGGTGGCCGGGGTCGTGGCCTTCCTGGAGGCCGTCACCGCGGTGGTCTTCGGCTGGGTGCTGCTCGGCGAGCGGCTCTCCACCCCGCAGATGATCGGCGGCGCCCTGGTGCTCTTCGGCGCCTTCGTCGCCCAGACCGCACGGCCGGCCGCCGCCGCGCCCGAGCCGGTGGCGGCCGGCGGGCCCGCCGCGGCCTCCGGTACGGGCTCCGGTCCGGCCGCGCTGGATCACGAGACCACCTCCGCATAGGCTGCGGACCATGCTGTCGACCGTGCTTCCGCCGCCCGCCGCCTAGCGGGCGGCCGGCGTTTCGTTTTCCTGCCGGCCCGCCCCGGGTTCTCCCCGGGGCGGGCTCGCGGCTGCCCGCGTCCGGAAACCAGTGACCTCCTGTCCTGCCTTCCTGATTCCGCGGAGAAGCACCCGTGTCGAAGTCCTCTTCCTCGTTCCCGATGTCCCAGGCGCCCGAGGCGTCCCAGGCGTCCCCTGCGTGCCCGGGGTCCCGTGTGTCCGCGACGTCCGCCACGACGTCCCCGCGTGCCCGGGCCGCGCGGCTGCCCGTGTCCCCGCTCGGGCGGAGCCTGCTGTCCCTGATCGTGGCCGGGGCGGCCTGGGGGACGGCCGGAGCGGCCGCCTCCCTCCTCTACCTCGCCAGTGACCTCGGCCCGCTCGGCCTCACCTTCTGGCGCTGTGCGGGCGGGCTGGTGCTGCTGCTCGGCGCACTCGCGCTGCGGCCCCGGCGGGCGGCCGCCGCCGGCCCCTCGCGGCGGTCCATGGCCCTCACCGGCCTGCTGTTCACCCTCTTCCAGGCCGCGTACTTCGCCGCCGTACTGGAGACCGGGCTCGCCGTGGCCACGGTGGTCTGCCTGGGCGCCGGACCGGTGCTGATCGCCCTCGGGGCGCGCTTCGGCATGGGCGAGCGGCTCGGGCTCGGCGGGGCGCTCGCCGTCGGCGGGGCCCTGGCCGGGCTCGCCGTCCTGGTGCTCGGCAGCGACGGGGGCAGCGTCCGGCCCCTCGGGATCTGCTACGCCCTGCTCTCCGCGGCCGGATACGCCGGCATGACCCTGCGCACGCGGGCGGCCGGCCGGCGCGGGGCCGCCGGGGACCCGCTGGTCACCACCGCCTGGTCGCTCGCGGTGGGCACCGCCGTACTGCTGCCGCTCGCCCTGGCGGAGGGGTTGCTGCCGGCCACGGCCGAGCCGGGCCGGGTGCTGGCGCTGCTGTTCTACGTCGCGGCCGTGCCCACGGCGCTGGCGTACGCGCTGTACTTCACCGGGGCGGCCGCCGTCCGCGCCGCCACCGTCTCCGTGATCATGCTGATCGAGCCGGTGAGCGCGGCCGCGATCGCGGTGCTGCTGCTGGGCGAGCGGCTGACGGCGGGCACGGTCGGCGGGACCGTCCTGCTGCTCGCGGCCGTGTGCGCGCTGACCGTGGCCGAGGCGCGCCGCCCGGCGGCGGCCGCCGCCTGACCGGCGGGCGGACAGGGCGGTGCCCGGGCAGCAGACCCCCGTCCAGCTGCCCGGGCACGTGTGCGAGGAGCCCCCGCCGTCCGGGATCGGCGACCCCGTGGCTCAGAGCGCCTTGATGTAGTCCGGGACCTCTATGCCGTCGGCCAGGTCGGCCGCCGGAATGGGGGTGCCGTACGTGCGGGGCACCGGGACCACGCCCGCCCAGTGGGGGAGCGAGAGGTCCTCGGGGTCGTCGTTCGGGCCGCCCGTGCGGATCTTCGCGGACACCTCGCGCAGGTCGAGGCGGATCACGGCGGTGGCGGCGAGCTCCTTGGCGTCGGCCGGCCGGGAGTCGGCCGAACGGCCCGGGACGACCTGGTCGACGAGGGCGTCGAGGGCCGTCCGCCGCTCGGCCTCGTCCGTGACCTGGTAGGCCGTGCCGTGCACGACGACCGAGCGGTAGTTCATGGAGTGGTGCATGGCGGAGCGGGCCAGGACCAGGCCGTCCAGGTGGGTGACGGTCAGGCACACCGGCAGTCCGGGGTCGGCGGCGGCGCCCGCCATGCGCAGCGGCCGCGAGCCGGTGGAGCCGTGGACGTAGAGGGTCTCGCCGACCCGGCCGTAGAGGGTCGGCAGGACGACCGGGGCGCCGTCGCGGACGAAGCCCAGGTGGCAGAGGTAGCCCTCGTCGAGGATGGCGTGCACGGTCTCGTGGTCGTAGGCCGCGCGCTCGCGGGAGCGGGTGGGCACCGTGCGGTCGGTCGGCTCGTAGGTCCCCGGGGGCGTGGTGGGGTCGTTGTCGACGGACATTGCGCTCTCCATTGCACTAGTGCATACTTGCGTTTGTGCTAGGAGAGTACAGGATCAGTGGGCGTCGTGCATCGGAGATCGCGGACAGCGTGGAGCAGGGGGTGGGTTCGGGCGCGCTGGCGCCCGGCGCCCTGCTGCCGCCCATGCGGGAGCTCGCGGCCGCCCTGGGGGTGAACCCGAACACCGTGGCCGCGGCCTACCGCGCCCTGCGCGAACGGGGGGTCATCGAGACCGACGGCCGCCGCGGCAGCCGGATCCGCGCCCGCCCGGCCACCGCCCCCCGCGATGCCGTACGGGTGGACGTGCTGCCCGGCGTACGCGATCTCGCCGCGGGCAATCCGGACGTGGCGCTGCTGCCCTCGCTGACCGAGGCGCTCGCCGCGGCCGCCCGGCGCAACGAGGAGCAGCCGGGGCTCTACGGGTACGGCGACACCGTGGTGCCGGAGCTGGAGCGCCTGGCGGCGGAGGGCTTCACCGCCGACGGGGTGCCCGCCGGGCCGGTCGCCGTCACCTCCGGCTCCCTGGACGCGATCGAACGGGCCCTGGCGGCCCACCTCAAGCCGGGCGACTCCGTGGCGGTCGAGGACCCGGGCTGGAGCAGCCTCCTCGACCTGCTGCCCGCCATGGGCCTGCGGATCCTGCGCGTGGGCGTGGACGAGGAGGGGCCGCGTCCCGAGGACGTGGCGAGGGCCCTGGACGCCGGGGCCCGGGCGCTGATCGTCACCGACCGGGCGCAGAACCCGACCGGGGCGGTGATCACGGCCGGGCGGTGCGCGGCCCTGCGGGAGCTGCTCGCGGACCACCCCCGGCTGCTGGTCATCGACGACGACCACGGGCACGCGATCGTGGACCAGCCCCTGCACAGCCTGGCCGGGGCCACCGGCCGCTGGATCGTGGTGCGTTCCACCGCCAAGGGGTACGGGCCCGACCTGCGGCTCGCGGTGGTCACCGGGGACGGCACCACCCTCGACCGGATCCGCGGGCGCTTCCGGCTGGGGCCCGGCTGGGTCAGCCGGCTGCTCCAGTACGCGGTGATCCACCTGTGGTCGCAGCAGGCCGTGGACCCGGCGGCCGTGGCGGCCTCGTACACCCGGCGCCGGGACGCGCTGATCGGGGCGCTGTCCCGGCGGGGGGTGGAGGCGTACGGGCGCAGCGGGCTCAACGTGTGGGTGCCGGTGGCCGACGAGACCGGGGCCGTGACCAGGCTGCTGCAGGCGGGCTGGGCGGTGGCCCCGGGGGCGCGGTTCCGGGTGGACGCGCCGCCCGGGATCCGGCTCACGGTGTCCACGCTGGCCGATGCGGACATCGAGCCGCTGGCCGAGGCGGTGGCGGCCGCGGCCCGGCCGGCGCCGCCCGGCCGCTTCTACTGACGTCTGCCGACCTCTGCTGGCGTGTGTTGACGTCTGCTGACGTCTGCTGACGGGGGTCAGGCGGTGCGGGGGCGGGTGCGGCTCTGGGTGAGGGCCGCGCCCGCCAGCACGATGAGCGCGCCGACCGGCGTGTTCCAGTGGATGGCCTCGTCCAGGAGCAGGACGCCGGCCGCGGTCGCGATCACCGGGATGAAGTAGGTGACCATCTGGGCCGTGGTCGGACCGACCTCGGTGACCAGCCCGTACTGCATCTGGAGCGCGAGGCCGGTGCCGAGGGCGCCGAGCGCGAGCACGGCCAGTGTGGGCACGAGCGGGAAGCCGGCGGGGGCCGTGGTGACCAGCGGGGTCACCGCGGCGAGCTGCACCGTGGCCAGGGCCAGCTGGCCCGCCGTGAGCGCGATCGGGGAGCCGGGGGTGCCGGCCAGGGTGCGGCGTACGTAGATCCAGCCGACGGGGTAGCAGAACGAGGCCAGCAGGGCCATCGCCGTGCCCGCGGGGTCCACCCCCGAGAAGCCCTGCCAGGCGCCGAGCACCGTCAGCACGCCGAGGAACCCGAGGCCCAGCCCCGCCACCCGGCGCCGGGTGGGCCGGTCCTCGGAGAGCGCCACGAGCGAGAGCGCCATGCCCCACAGCGGCGAGGTGGCGTTGCAGATCCCCGCGAGACCGGAGGGGATGGTCAGCTCGGAGTACGCGAAGAGCGTGAACGGGAGGGCGTTCAGCAGGACCGCGGCGACCGTGAGGTGGCCCCAGGTGCGCAGGCCGCGGGGAAGGGGCTCGCGCCGGACCAGCAGGGCCGCGCCGAGGACCAGGGCGCCGGAGAACACCCGGCCGAGCGAGACCTGCATCGGGGCGTAGCCCTCGGTGCCCAGCTTGATCAGCAGGAAGCTGAAACCCCACACCACCGAGAGGATGCCGAAGCGGATCCGCCAGTCGAGGGCGGGCCCGGCTGCGGGCTTCGCGGTGGGGGCGGTGGTGGTGGCCGGGGCGGTGGTGGTGGCCGGGGCGGCCGGTCGGTGCTGCGGGGCTGCTGGTGCGCTCATGTCCCCACCCTGCTGGCCTGGACTTCTTAGCACAAGCGAGATTTCGTGGACTGGAAAGCGTAGTGTTGCTTACATGTTGAACCTGGAGCGCCTGCGCACCCTCGACGCCCTCGCCCGCCACGGCTCGGTCAGCGGCGCGGCCGAAGGGCTCCACGTCACCACGTCCGCCGTCTCCCAGCAGATGGCCAAGCTGGAGCGCGAGGTGGGGCAGCCGCTGCTGGCGCGCAACGGCCGGGGGATCCGCCTCACCGACGCCGGCCGGCTGCTCGCCGGGCACGCGGCGCGGATCATCTCGCAGGTGGAGCTGGCCCAGGCGGACGTGGAGGCCCAGCGCGGCTGCGCGGTCGGCGAGCTGAGGGCGGCCGCGTTCCCCACGGCCCTGCGCGGGCTCTTCCCCGCCGCACTCGCCGCCCTGCGCAGGGACCACCCGGACCTGCGGGTGCACACCCGGGAGGTGGAGCCCGAGGAGAGCCTGGCGGCGGTGGTCCGCGGGGACCTCGACCTGGCCGTGGGCATCGACTGGTACAACAAGCGGATGCCGGTGCCCGGCGAGCTGCTGCGGGCCCCGCTGCTGGAGGACCTGGCCGACGTGGCGGTGCCGGCGGACCACCGGCTGGCCGACCGCCCCGAGGTCTCCCTCGCCGAGTTCGCCGAGGACGAGTGGATCTCCTGGAACGAGGGCCAGTTCTGCCACGAATGGCTGGTGTTCACCCTCCGCGGGCAGGGCATCGAACCGCGCATCCGGCACATCGCCGAGGAGCACCACACCCAACTCGCCTTCGTCGCCGCCGGACTCGGGGTCTGCGTGACCCCGAGGCTGGGCCGCGGCCCCGTCCCGGACGGGGTCCGGCTGCTGCCGGTGCGCGACCCCGTCCGGCGGCACATCTACGCGGTCTGGCGGGCCGATGCGGACCGCCGGCCCTCGGTGCGCGCGGTCGTCGCCGCGCTGGAGGCGGCGGGGGCCGCGTACCCCGCGCCGCCCCGGCTTGGCGGCCCCGGCCCCCAGGCGTAGTCCGGAGGCCACGAGACTGCCGGCGGCATCGCGGCGGTGTCCGGGTTCGGCACCGAGGAGGGCGGCGGGGCCGGCCCGCCTCTTCGAAGGGAGGTGACCTGCTGCGTGTCCGCCCTCAGCGCTTGCGGAAGTCCCAGGAGACGACCGAGTCCGGGGTGAGCCGGATCCATGCGTGACGCCCGTCGTGCGGCATCTCCGGGATGCCGAAGTTCTTGGCGGGGAAGAGGCGTTCGGCCTCCGCCAGCTCGGGGCAGGGCTCTCCGGTGCGGGGTGCCTCGCCCACGAACTCGGCCGTGCCCGAGAGCTCCACTCCGCGCAGTTCGTCGTACGACTCGCCCGCGTCCACCAGCACCGAGATCCGCGGGTCCTTGCGCAGGTCGGACCAGCGGCGGCTGCGGGTGATCGAGTACAGCCACAGGGAGGTGCCGTCCCAGGCGAACCAGAGTGCGCCGACGTGCGGCCGCCCGTCGGCGGAGACGGTGGCGACCCGGCAGGTGCGCTGCTCCGCGAGGAAGGCGTCCACCTCCTCGCCGGTCATCATGATCCGCCGGCCGCGCCGCTGGGTCTCGTCCATCCGCCGTCCACCCCTTCACATCTGACTGTGTGTCAGGAAGCATGGGGGATCGGCCGCGAGGGCGCAATCGTGCGGGCGCACCGCCCCGCGCACGGGCGTACGCCCCACCGCGCGGCCGGACACCGGACCGCGGCCGGACACCGGACCGCCGCGCACACCAGGGGGAGACCCGCCATGGACCGGGACGACCGGCTCGCCGCCCTGCTCCACCCCGCCCGCACGGTCCTGCTGACCGTCGAATGCCAGCAGGGAGTGGTGGGCCCGGACAGCGCCCTGCCCGAACTCGCCAAGGAGGCACGGGATTCGGGGATGCTCGACCGGGTGGCCGCACTGGTGCGCGCCGCCCACCGGGCCGGTGTGCAGGTCGTGCACGCGGTGGCCGAGCGGCGGCCCGACGGCCGCGGGGCCAACGCCAACGCCCGGCTGTTCCGAGCCGCCGGGCGGCTGCCCGTGCAGCAGCTGACCGGGTCGGCGGCGGTACGGGTCGCGGATCCCGTCGAGGTGGCGGGGGAGGACCTGGTGGTGCGGCGGCTGCACGGGCTCTCCCCGATGGCGGGCACCGATCTGGACGCGCTCCTGCGCAACCTCGGGTGCCGCACCCTCGTCGTCACCGGGGTCTCCTCCAACGTGGCGGTCCCCAACACCGTCTTCGACGCGGTGAACCTCGGCTACACGGCCGTGGTCCCGGCCGATGCGATCGCCGGGGTGCCGGCCGCGTACACCGCCGAGGTGGTCCGCAACTCCCTGTCCCTGGTGGCCACCATCACCACCGCCGAGGAGGTCGCGGCCGCCTGGCGGCCGGCGGGCTGACACCGCCCGTCCCGATCCTCTCCGCCGCGGCGCCCGCGCGGCGTCCGGTGGATACCCTGGGGAAATGCTTACAGAAGTGACAGCGACCCGCTACGTCACTCCCCTGCGGGAGGGCGGCTCGCTGCCGGGGATCGTCGAGGCGGACGACCTCGGCACGTACGTCATGAAGTTCACCGGAGCCGGCCAGGGGCGCAAGACCCTCGTCGCCGAGGTCGTCTGCGGCCGCCTGGCGCAGCGGCTGGGCCTGCGGGTGCCGCAGCTGGTGCAGATCCAGCTCGACCCGGTCATCGGGCTGGCCGAGCCGGACCAGGAGGTCCAGGAGCTGCTGAAGGCCAGTGGCGGCCTCAACCTCGGGATGGACTACCTCCCCGGCTCGATCGGCTTCGACCCGCTCGCGTACCAGGTGGACCCGGCGGAGGCGGGCCGGGTGGTGTGGTTCGACGCGCTCGTCAACAACGTGGACCGCTCCTGGCGCAATCCGAACATGCTGGTCTGGCACGGCGAGGTGTGGCTGATCGACCACGGCGCCACCATGATCTGGCACCACAACTGGCCGGGTGCGCGGGCCGCGGCGGAGAAGCCGTACAACGCCTCCGACCACGTCCTGGCCCCCTTCGGCCCGGACTTCGAGGCGGCGGCCGCGGAGCTCGCCCCGCTGGTCACCGAAGAGCTGCTCGGCGAGGTCGTCGCCGAGGTGCCCGACGCGTGGCTGGCCGACGAGCCCGGATTCGCCTCGCCCGACGAGGTCCGCCGGGCGTACGTGGACACGCTGCTGCCGCGCGCGGCGGTGATCCACCAGCGGATCTCGATGGAGGCCCAGGTCAAGGCCCCGTCCAAGCCGCCGGGCTGGCTGACCGACCACCTGACCGAATGGCCCCACAAGAAGAAGAGCGACAGCAAGTGAGCAAGCGGGACGTCTTCGAGTACGCGCTGGTGCGCGTCGTGCCCCGGGTCGAGCGCGGCGAGTGCTTCAACGCCGGTGTGATCGTCTACTGCCGGGCCCGGTCCTTCGTGGCCGCCCGCACCCACCTCGACGAGGCCAAGCTCCTCGCCCTGGACCCCGGGGCCGACGTGGCGGGCGTCCGGGCGGCCCTGCACGGGGTCCAGGGGGTCTGCGCGGGCGGCACCGCGGCCGGCCAGGCCGCCGGGGACGACCCGGGGCGCCGGTTCCGCTGGCTGATCGCCCCGCGCAGCACCGTCGTGCAGCCGGGTCCGGTGCACACCGGTCTGACCGCGGACCCCGAGGCCGAGGTGGAACGCCTGCTCGACCTGCTGGTCCGCTGATCCGCAGAGTCGGACCCGGGCTCGAAGCCCTGGCAGCCGGGTGCCGTTGACACCGGGTGCCAGGGCTTCTAGCGTCTCCAGCGCTGAAGCTACTAAGCGGTTGCTCACCTTCGGGCGGCCGTGTCTCAAGGGCGAGGAGATCCAGCATGTCCACCACCGAGCAGCGCGTAGCGATCGTGACCGGGGCGGCCCGGGGCATCGGCGCCGCCACTGCCGTACGCCTGGCCGCCGAGGGCCGGGCCGTCGCCGTCCTCGACCTCGACGAGGCGGCGTGCAAGGACACCGTCGAGGCCGTCACGGCGGCGGGCGGCCGGGCCCTCGCGGTCGGCTGCGACGTCTCCGACAGCGAGCAGGTGGCGGCCGCGGTGGAGCGGGTGGCCGCGGCCCTGGGCGCCCCCACGATCCTCGTCAACAACGCCGGGGTGCTGCGCGACAACCTGCTCTTCAAGATGAGCGACAACGACTGGGACACCGTCATGAACGTGCACCTGCGCGGCGCGTTCCTGATGGCGAAGGCCTGTCAGAAGCACATGGTCGAGGCGAAGTTCGGCCGGATCGTGAACCTGTCCAGCAGCTCCGCCCTCGGCAACCGCGGCCAGGCGAACTACGCCGCGGCCAAGGCCGGGCTCCAGGGCTTCACGAAGACCCTCGCCATCGAGCTCGGCAAGTTCGGCGTCACCGCCAACGCCGTCGCCCCCGGCTTCATCGCCACCGAGATGACCGCCCAGACGGCGGCCCGCGTCGGCATGGGCTTCGAGGACTTCCAGGCCGCCGCCGCCACCCAGATCCCGGTGGCCCGGGTCGGCCGGCCCGAGGACGTCGCGAACGCCATCGCCTTCTTCACCGGCGAGGCGGCCGGCTTCGTGTCCGGCCAGGTCCTGTACGTCGCCGGCGGCCCGCTCAACTGACGGAGGTAGTGGCATGACCGCAGCATCAGCGCCCGCCGACGGAAAGGTGGCCCTCGTCACGGGGGCCAGCCGCGGCATCGGCTACGGGGTCGCGGAGGCGCTCGTCGCCCGCGGCGACCGCGTCTGCATCACCGGACGCAACGAGGAGGCCCTCAAGGAGGCCGTGGAGCGCCTCGGGGCCGACCGGGTCATCGGGGTGCCCGGCAAGGCCCACGACGAGGCCCACCAGGCCGTGGCGGTCGAGCGGACGATGGAGGCCTTCGGGCGGGTGGACTTCCTGGTGAACAACGCCGGGACCAACCCCGTCTTCGCCCCCCTCGCCGACATGGACCTGGGCGTGGCCCGGAAGGTCTACGAGACGAACGTGATCTCGGCGCTCGGCTTCGCGCAGCGGACCTGGCACGCCTGGCAGAAGGACCACGGCGGGGCGATCGTGAACATCGCCTCCATCGCCGGGGTGGCGCCCTCGCCCTTCATCGGGGCCTACGGCATGAGCAAGGCGGCGATGATCAACCTGACCCTCCAGCTCGCGCACGAGATGGCCCCGGGGGTCCGGGTCAACGCCATCGCCCCGGCCGTGGTCAAGACCAAATTCGCCCAGACCCTGTACGAAGGGCGCGAAGCGGAAGCCGCTGCGGCCTATCCGCTGGGCAGATTGGGCGTTCCGGCCGATATCGGAGGTGCTGCCGCATTCCTCACATCCGACCAGGCGGAGTGGATCACGGGACAGACTTTGATTGTCGATGGTGGAATCTTTCTGAATGCCGGAGTTGGATGACCGTTATTCGGACGAATTCCCCGCCTGACCGGTGCCAAATGCATCCCTAATATGTACGGAACCGGTCAAGTGCCCCACGGGTCCTCCCCCCTTGGATTCGTGGGGCACTGCGGTATCGTTCGCCGATCCCCTGGCTGATCGAGGAGCGTGCACGTGTTCAACCGGACCAGATGTCTGCAGACCGCTGCGGCCCTTGCGTCCATATCCCTGCTCGCCGGTTGCGGCCTGCTTTCGGAAGACGACGAAAAGGGCAACCAGAAGATCGTCGTCGGAACGACAAGCAAGCCGACCACCCTCGATCCCGCAGCGGCCTGGGACGGTTCCTGGGAGCTTTACCGGAACATCTACCAGACCCTCCTGAGCTTCCCGACCGGCGCTGCGAAGCCCGAGCCGGACGCCGCCCAGAGCTGCGAGTTCACGGACTCGGGCAACGAGTCCTACCGGTGCACCCTGCGCAAGGGCCTCAAGTTCTCCAACGGCGAGGCGCTCGACGCCAAGGCCGTCAAGCACTCGTTCGACCGGATCTTCGCCATCGGCTCCAAGGTCGGTCCCAAGGACCTCTTCGGGAGCCTGGACAAGGTCGAGACCAGCGGCGACCTGACGGTGATCTTCCACCTCAAGACGCCCGACGCGACCTTCCCCTTCGTCCTCGGCTCCCCGGCCGCCTCGCTGGTCGCGCCCAAGGACTACCCGGCGGACAAGCTCCGCGAGGACGGCCGGGTCACCGGCTCCGGCCCGTACCTCCTCAAGGAGTACAAGGACGGCAAGGAGGCGGAACTCACCCGCAACCCGGACTACGCGGGCTTCGCCGACCGCAAGAACGACGCGGTGACGATCCGGTACTTCGAGGACTCCCGCGACATGGTCAAGGCCCTCAAGGCGAAGGAGATCGACGCCACCTACCGAGGCCTGACCGCCGAGCAGATCAAGGACCTCAAGAGCTCCGAGTCCCGCAAGGCGGGCGTGCAGCTCGTGGACAACGTCGGCGCCGAGATCCGCTACCTGGTCTTCAACCCGGCCGACTCGGCCGCCGCCAAGCCGGCGGTGCGCGAGGCCGTCGCCCAGATCGTGGACCGCGGGGCCCTCGTGGCCAAGGTCTACCCGGGCATGGCCGAGCCGCTGTACTCGATGGTCCCCAAGGGCGTGGCGAGCCACAAGACGCCCTTCTACGACCGCTTCGGCCACCCCGACGTGACCAAGGCCAAGCGGATCCTGCGCAAGGCCGGGATCACCGACACGGTCGACCTCACGCTCTACTACACGACCGACCGCTACGGCTCCTCGACGGCCCTGGAGTTCGCCGAGCTCAAGCGCCAGCTGGAGGCCAGCGGCCTGTTCAAGATCACCCTGCGCGGGCAGCCCTGGAAGGCCTTCCAGGCCGGCTACAAGAACGGCGAGTTCCCGGTCTTCGGCCGCGGCTGGTTCCCGGACTTCCCGGACCCGGACAACTTCATCGCCCCGTTCGTCGGCAAGCAGAACGCCGTCGGTACCCCCTACGAGGCCAAGGAGATCACCGACGAGCTGCTGCCCAGGTCCCGCCGCGAGAGCGACCGCGGGGCCGTGGACGCGCAGTTCAACCGGGCCCAGGAGATCCTCGCCGAGGACGTCCGCCTGCTGCCCCTGTGGCAGGGCAAGCTGTACGTCGCCGCCGGCGAGGACATCGCGGGCGCCGAGAGCGCCCTCGACCCGCAGACGGTCATGCAGATGTGGGTGCTGTACCGCAAGACCAGCTGGTAGCGGTTCCGGCCGGGGGGCCGGGAACGGAGGCGGGTGGGCCGCTGTCAGTGGCCGCCGGTAGGTTCGGGGTGTGCGTTGCAGAACGCCGCGAAGTGCTACCGGAGGTTGTTGACGTGACCGAGATCCTGCCCGAGTCCTGGCTCCCCGTCCTCGGCGAGGAACTGGAGAAGCCCTACTTCAAGGAGCTGACCGAGTTCGTCGAGAAGGAGCGGGCCAACGGGCCGGTGTACCCGCCCCGGGACCAGGTGTTCGCGGCGCTGGAGGCCACCCCGTACGAGCAGGTCAAGGTGCTCGTGCTGGGCCAGGACCCGTACCACGGCGCCGGCCAGGGCCACGGCCTGTGCTTCTCGGTGCAGCCCGGCGTGAAGACCCCGCCCTCGCTGCGCAACATCTACAAGGAGATGCAGTCCGAGCTCGGCCTGCCGATCCCGGACAACGGCTACCTGATGCCGTGGGCCCGCCAGGGCGTGCTGCTGCTCAACGCGGTCCTCACCGTCCGCGAGGCCGAGCCCAACTCGCACAAGGGCAAGGGCTGGGAGAAGTTCACCGACGCGGTGATCCGCGCCGTGGCCGAGCGGCCGGACCCGGCCGTCTTCGTGCTCTGGGGCGCGTACGCGCAGAAGAAGCTGCCCCTGATCGACCAGGAGCGGCACGTCGTGGTCAAGGGCGCCCACCCCTCCCCGCTGTCGGCCAAGAAGTTCTTCGGCTCCAGCCCCTTCACCCAGATCAACGAGGCCGTCGCGGCGCAGGGCCATGAGCCGATCGACTGGCGGATCCCGGACCTGGGCTGATGCCGGCCCGCGCCTGGGCGTGAATGGCACGGCGGCCCGTTAGCGTCTTGATGATCACATCGGGCGCACGCCGCAGGAGGCCGCAGTGACGGAGCAGCAGGAGGCGTCCCAGGACGCCGTCATGACCAGGATCGGCCAGGCGATCATGCTGCTCCACGCCGGGGACCGGGAGGAGGCCCGCAACCGGCTCGGCGCGATCTGGGTGGAGATCGGGGAGTACGGGGACCCCCTGCACCGCTGCACGCTGGCGCACTACATGGCCGACGCGCAGGACGACCCCGCCGACGAGCTCGCCTGGGACCTGCGCGCGCTCAACGCGGCCGACGGGCTGGGCGGCGACCGGCCCCCGGGCCCCGGGGCCGCCGCCGAGGTCCGCTCCTTCTACCCGTCGCTGCACCTGAACCTGGCGGCCGACTACGTGAAGGTGCAGCGGCCCGAGGCGGCCCGGGTCCATCTCGCCCGGGCCCGGGCCGCCTCCGCGGCACTGGCGGACGACGAGTACGGCAACGGCGTACGGGCCGCCATCGCGCGCCTGGCGCAGCGGCTGGAGCGGGACGGGGGCGGAACCGGGCCGGGTCCGTACCCGGGCCGGTTCCCGTGACCGGGCCGGGTCACTCCCCGTAGACCCCCGAGCAGATCCGCGACTCGGGGCTGTCCTTGTGCCACTTGCCGAACTTGCGGCCCAGCGCGCACACGTCCGCGGCCTCCGCCGGCAGCTGCGGCAGGTCCTTCACCCGCGGCGGCCGGCCCTTGGCGTGCTCGGGCCGGTCCGGATGCTCCGGATGCCCGCGGTGCACCCGGCCCGGCTCCGGGGCCTGCGCCTGCGCGGGCGGCTGCGGATCGGCCGGCAGACCGGCGGCGGGGATCACCGGCGTCCGCTCCTGCCGCTCGGCCGGGTCTTCCGCCCCCGCGGATCCGGCGGTCCGGCGCCCGGCGCCGGCCGCCTGGCCCCCCACGGCCTCCAGGGCCTCCAGTGCGGGCGCCTGCACGACCACCGGGTCGGGCGCGGCCCCGCCCCGTGGAGCATGTTCGGGCGGCTCCCCGGAGGATGCCGCGGGCTGCACCGCGACAGGGTTCACATTCACACAGCCGGAGACCGCGGAGACCGCACAGGCCACCCCGAGCAGCAGCTTGGTCGTGGTTCGGTTTCGATGCACTCACGCAACTCTGCTGTGCTCCGCCCCGCTTGCGGAAACCCGGAGGCGATATTCACCCCGCACGGGTGAGCGCTCATTCGCCGGTGACGCCGTCGATCTGCTCGCGCAGCAGGTCCGCGTGCCCGTTGTGGCGGGCGTACTCCTCGATCATGTGGGTGTAGATCCAGCGCAGGCTGAACTGCTCGCCCGCACGGGAGCGGTGCACCGACAGGTCGTCCAGGCCGTGCCCGGCCGCGATCTTCCGGGCCCGGGCGATCTCCGCCTGCCGGACGGCCTCGGCATCCGCGAAGGTGTGCTCCTCCGTGACGTGGAAGTCCCCGTCCCGGTCCGCCTCCGTGGAATACAGGTCGGGCAGATCCAGCCCCTCCAGCACCTCCGCGAACCACCAGCGTTCGACCTCGGCGAGATGGCGCACCAGCCCGAGCAGGGTCAGCTCGGACGGCGCCAGTGCGGCCCGCCGCAGCTGTGCGTCGTCCAGGCCCGCGCACTTGAGCGCGAGGGTGGCCCGGTGGTAGTCCAGCCAGCCTTCCAGCATCTCGCGCTCGGCGGCGGTGGTGGACGGTTCGGAGCGTTCTGTAATGGTCATGGCGGTCATCCTGGGGGAACGCGCAGCTCAGCGCCAGGGATTAAGCTGCGGGGCATCGGATCCACTGCCGTGGCGAGCGCCGCGGGACAGCACAGGGAGGCACCCGGTGAAGGTCGGCTGCATCGGACTCGGAGACATCGCGCAGAAGGCCTACCTCCCGGTCCTCGCGACCCGGCCGGGCCTCGAACTGCACCTGCAGACCAGGACCCCGGCCACCCTCGCCCAGGTGGCCGCCCGCCACCACGTACCCGCCGAGCGCTGCCACACCACCCTCGACTCGCTCATCGCCGAGGGGCTCGACGCGGCCTTCGTGCACGCCCCCACCCCCGTCCACCCCGAGATCGTCACCCGCCTCCTGGAGGCCGGCGTACCCACGTACGTGGACAAGCCCCTCGCGTACGAGTACGCGGACTCCCGGCGCCTGGTCGAACTGGCCGAGGCGCGCGGGGTGTCGCTCGCCGTCGGCTTCAACCGCCGCCACGCGCCCGGCTACGCGCAGTGCACCGAGCACCCGCGCGAGCTGATCGTCATGCAGAAGAACCGGGTCGGGCTGCCCGAGGACCCCCGCACCCTGGTGCTCGACGACTTCATCCACGTCGTGGACACCCTGCGCTTCCTGCTGCCCGGCGAGGCCGACCACATCGACGTGCGCGCCCTGGTCCGCGACGGGCTCATGCACCAGGTCGTGCTCCAGATGTCCGGGGCCGGGTTCACCGCGCTCGGCATCATGAACCGGCTCTCCGGCTCCACCGAAGAGGTCCTGGAGGTCTCCGGGCAGGACACCAAGCGGCAGGTGTTCAACCTGGCCGACATCGTCGACCACAAGGGCCAGCCCTCCGTCCGGCGGCGCGGGGACTGGACCCCGGTGGCCCGCCAGCGCGGCATCGAGCAGGTCGTCGACACCTTCCTGGAGGCCGTGGCGCTCGGCAAGACGGTCAGCGCCCGCGACGCCCTGCTCACCCACGAGCTGTGTGAGCGAGTGGTGCTGACGGCGCTGGAACAGGCCCTCTGACGGCCCGCACCGCCTCGCCCGCGCACCACAGGGCGAGCACCAGCAGGGACCCGTACACGGGCCAGTTCCCGAAGCGGACGTAGAGGGTCGTCCCCTGCACGAGGGGCAGTTCGTAGACGGCCGCGGTGCGCTCACCGGTGCCCAGCGGGCGCCCGATCCGTGCGCCCGCGGGCCCGTGGACGGCGCCGACCCCGGTCAGGGTCGCGTGCACCACGGGCCGGCCCGTCTCGGCGGCGCGCAGCGCGGCCAGGGAGGCGTGCTGCTCCGGCGCCCAGCTGCCCTGGAACGAGGAGGTCGCGGACTGCGCCACCAGGAGCGCGGCACCCTCCCGCGCCAGGTGCCGGGACATGTCCGGGAACGCCGACTCGAAGCACACCAGCGGGCCGAAGCGCACCCCCTCCCGGCCGGGCAGCGCCATCAGCACGGGGCCGCTCCCGCGCTGCCGGTCCTCGCCCGCCGCCCGGCCCACCGAGGTGGCCCAGCCGAGCAGCGCGCGGGCGGGTACGTACTCCCCGAACGGCACCAGCCGCATCTTGTCGTACCGGTCCCCGGTCGGGCCCTGCGGGCCGATCAGCAGCGCGCTCTTGTATATGCCCGCCGGCCGTCCGTCCGCGCCCCCGCCCCGGGCGTCCACGTTCACCAGCAGCGGGGCCCCGACCCGCGCCGACAGCGCCGCCAGCCGGCGCACCAGGTCGGGACGCCGGGCGGGATCCGCCCCGACGCTGCTCTCGCCCCACACGACGAGGTCCAGCTCCCGGCCCGCCAGCCCCCGGGTCAGCCGCTCCCCGGCCGTGAAGCGCCGTTCCACCGCGTCCGGGCCCTCCACCACCCCCGGCTGCACCAGGGCCACGCGCAGGCTCCCGTACGCCCCGGGCTGCGGGGCCGCCACCCAGACCGCGCCGGTCAGCACCGCGCAGCCCGCGGTCCCGGCCAGCGCCACCCGGCGGGCCCGGCGCGCCGACACCAGCAGGGTCACCGCGCAGTTGACGGCCACCACCACCAGCCCGACCAGCCACACCCCGCCCACCGACGCCAGCCGCAGGGCCGGCGGCACCTGCCACTGGCTGGCCCCCAGCAGTCCCCACGGCCCCCCGAGCCCCTGCCAGGAGCGGACCAGCTCCGCCAGCAGCCAGCCGGCCGGCAGCACCGCCAGGGCCCGGGCCGCGTCGGAGCCCGAGGGGTCCCCGCCGAGCAGCCGTCGCACCAGCAGGCCCCAGGGGATCCAGAGCAGCCCCAGCAGCGCCGCCAGCGGCAGCAGGAACACGTGCAGGCTCGGCAGCAGCCAGTGGTGCAGGGCCACGATCAGCCCGCAGCCGCCCAGCCAGGCCTCCAGGGCGGCCTGCCGGGGCGTGCGCGCGGTCCGCAGCAGGAGCAGCCACGGCACCAGGCACACGTACGCGAACCACCACAGGGAGGGGGCGGGAAAGGCGAGGGCCGGCAGCGCCCCCGCCGCCGGGGCCGCGCCGAGCCGCCACCTGCCCCCGGGGGGATCCTGCGGGCCGGCCGGGAATCGCATGACACGCCTCCGCTTACAGTGTGGGCCCGCAGGGCGGGCCGGACGACTCAGGCGGCGAAATGGCGCCAGCGCTCCGAGACCGTGACCCGGCGCAGCCGCCAGCCTTCGTAGGTGCGCGCGAGGGCGAAGGAGTAGCGGCCGCCGGCCACGAAGTTGGGCGCCGTGGCGGTGTCGGTGTCCCCGGTCAGCCGCATCGGGTTGACGAAGTCCGCGAGGACCTCGGCCCGGTCGCCGGGCGAACCCCCCAGGTCCTCCAGGGAGATCCGCCGGTTGACGATCAGGTGCTGGCGCACCGGGAACATCCGCATGGTCTCCGCCAGCCAGTCCGCGACCTCCCCGGCCGGTCCCTCGATGCCGCCCGCCGAGCGGTAGTCGGCGCGCCCGTCCGGGGTGAACAGCCCCCGGTACCCCGTCCAGTCCCCGTCGTCCACGGCCACGGCGTACCCGGTGATCACCGCGTCCACCGCCAGCCGGTCCATCACCGTCGCGAGATCCACACGCTGCGTCATCGGGTCAGTGTGGGACAGCGTGCCCGCCAGGCCAAGGGCCGTGCGGGCACCGGAATCCCGCAGCCGCCCTCAGTGGCCGGAATGCGCCTCCCGCTGCCGTACGACGACCAGGAACGCGTCCGAGGCCAGGTCCATCACCACCTCCGCCGCGACGCCCTCGCGCAGCCGCTCGGCCGCGTACTCCTCCGCCGGCCAGCTCCCGCGCGGACTCCCCGCCGGGAACCTCTCCAGTACCACTCGCCGTCCCATGGACACCCCCAACTCGTCTGCCCGGTGCCGCCCGCCCTGCCTCGTCCGGGGCGGGTCCGCCAGGCACAACGACGCGGGGCCCGCCCGGGAACGTTCCCGGGCGGGCCCCGCCGCCTGCGTCCGGCCGCCGTCAGCCGGCCGACTCGCCGGCGTGCGGGCTGAGGGCGCCCGTCGCGACCAGGGCGAACAGGGCGATGCCGAGCAGGATGCGGTAGACCACGAACGGCATGAAGGACTTCGTGGTGATGAACTTCATGAACCACGCGATGACGGCGTAGCCCACGACGAAGGCGATGACCGTCGCGAAGATCGTCGGCCCCCAGGAGACGTGCCCCTCGCCCGCGTCCTTCAACTCGTAGGCGCCGGAGGCCAGTACGGCCGGGATCGCGAGCAGGAAGGAGTAACGGGCCGCCGCCTCGCGGGTGTAGCCCATCAGCAGGCCGCCGGAGATCGTCGCACCCGACCGGGAGACGCCCGGGATCAGGGCCATGGCCTGGCACACGCCGAAGATCAGGCCGTCCCGGACGCCCAGCTCCCGCAGGGACTTGCGCTCGCGCACCACCCGGTGCCGGCCGCCCGTCTCGTCACGGGCGGCGAGCCGGTCGGCGATGCCCAGGACCACGCCCATCACGATCAGGGTGGTCGCGATGAGCCGCAGGTCGCGGAACGGGCCCTCGATCTGGTCCTTGAGCGTGATGCCGAGGACGCCGATCGGAATGGAGCCGACGATCACCAGCCAGCCCATCTGGGCGTCGTGGTCCCCGCGCATGTTCCGGTCGAACAGGGACCGGAACCAGGCGGAGACGATCCGCATGATGTCCTTGCGGAAGTAGATGAGGACGGCGGTCTCCGTGCCGATCTGGGTGATCGCGGTGAAGGCCGCACCGGGGTCGTGCCAGCCCGCGAACGCCGCGGTCAGCCGCAGGTGCGCGCTGGACGAGATGGGGAGGAACTCCGTGAGCCCCTGGACGAGACCGAGGATTAGGGATTCGAACCAGCTCATGTCGGGGTGCGCTCGTCCTTAGTGATCGTGGGCAGGTCGGGTCCGATGCTAGGGCCCGTAGGTGACGCCCCCGACCACAGGGGTGACCGCGGGGGTGACCGCAGGGGGGCGCTGCGGGGCCAGCCGGTGCCGCTTGCGCCAGGCCACCGCCGCCGCCACCAGCCCGGACACCGCGATGAAGCCGAACGAGGCCAGGAACGCCGGCGAGGCGGGGGAGGCCGCACTGCTCCCGGCGATCACGTACGCGGCCGTGTTGGGGACCGTGCCCACCGCGGTCGCGAGCAGGAACGGCAGCCAGCCCACGCGGGACACCGCCGCGCAGTAGTTGGCCGCCGCGAAGGGCACCCCCGGGAAGATCCGGACCGCGAGCACCGAGCGGAAGCCGTGCCGGCCGAGCTGCCCGTCGGCCGCCTCCAGCCAGCGGCCGCGCACCAGCGGCCGCAGGGCCTCCCGGCCCAGTCCGCGGCCGAGCCCGAAGGCGATGCCCGCCCCGAGGACGGTGCCGGCCACCGCAGCGCCCAGGCCCAGCCAGGAGCCGAACAGCGCCCCGGCCGCGAGGTTCAGCAGCGGCCGCGGCACGAACGCGGCCGTGCACAGGCCGTACAGGGCCGCGAACAGCAGCACCGCGGCCCCGGCCGGCAGCGCGGGCGGCAGGCCCTCGGCCAGCAGCCGCTGGGGCTCGTACAGCAGGACGCACGCTCCGGCCGCCGCGAGCAGGACGACGAGCAGCGACAGCCGGGTCCACGGCGCGAGCAGGAAGGACATCCGGGGAGACTAACCGACACATATGTGTGATCGCCGTAATCGGGCTCTCATACGGACGGAGGACGGAGGGGGAGGGGGTGCACGGCGGGGGGCGGCGCAGCGCCGCGCGCTGTGCCGAGGGCCGCCGCCCGCAGGGAAATCCGTTCGACGGGGACGGCCGCGGACGGCATGATCGGGGGCATGTCCCGGTCCGCCTTCGCCCCCGCTCCGTCCGCAGTCGCGGACGCGCCGAAGGCTGCCGTCCCGCCCGTCGCCACCGCGGCCGCATCGCCCTTCGACGGCGCACGAAGCTGACCCTTCCCGGATCGTCCGGCGGACCCCGCAGGGGGAGGGTCGGCCAGGCCCAGGGGTCCCGCTTCCACCACGTTCCGGGAAGGAACAGGCTTCAGCCATGCCCAAGACGGCATTCGTGCGCACCAAGCCGCACCTGAACATCGGCACCATGGGCCACGTCGACCACGGCAAGACCACCCTCACCGCGGCCATCACCAAGGTCCTCGCCGAGCGCGGCGGCGCCTCCTTCGTGCCCTTCGACCGCATCGACCGGGCCCCCGAGGAGGCCCGCCGCGGCATCACCATCAACCTCGCCCACGTCGAGTACGAGACCGGCACCCGCCACTACGCCCACGTGGACATGCCGGGGCACGCCGACTACGTCAAGAACATGGTCACCGGCGCGGCCCAGCTGGACGGGGCGATCCTCGTGGTCTCCGCCCTCGACGGGATCATGCCGCAGACCGCCGAGCACGTGCTGCTCGCGCGGCAGGTCGGCGTGGACCACATCGTCGTCGCCCTCAACAAGGCCGACGCCGGAGACCCGGAGCTCACCGACCTCGTCGAGCTGGAGATCCGCGAGCTGCTCACCGCGCACGGCTACGGCGGCGACACCGTGCCCGTCATCCGGGTCTCCGGACTCGGCGCCCTGGCGGGGGAGCCGCGCTGGACCGCGGCGATCGAGGCCCTGCTCGACGCGGTGGACACGTACGTGCCGACTCCGGTGCGCTACACCGCGGCGCCGTTCCTGCTGCCCGTGGAGAACGTGCTGACGATCACCGGGCGCGGCACCGTCGTGACCGGCGCCGTCGAGCGCGGCACGGTACGGGTCGGGGACCGGATCGCCCTGTTCGGCGGGGACGGCGAGCCGGCCGAGACGGTCGTCACCGGGCTGGAGACCTTCGGCAAGCCAATGGAATCCGCCGAGGCCGGTGACAACGTGGCGCTGCTGCTGCGCGGGGTGCCGCGCGACGGGGTCCGGCGCGGGCACGTGGCCGCCGCCCCGGGCAGCGTCCGCCCGCGCCGCCGTTTCACGGCGCAGGTGTACGTGCTGTCCGCCCGCGAGGGCGGCCGCAGCACCCCGCTCGGCACCGGCTACCGGCCGCAGTTCCACCTCCGCACCGCGGACGTGGTGGGCGAGGTGGACCTCGGGGCGGCGGCCGTGGCCCGGCCGGGCGAGACGGTCGCCATGACCGTGGACCTGGGCCGCGAGGTGCCCCTGGAGCCCGGCCTCGGCTTCGCGATCCGCGAGGGCGGGCGCACGGTGGGGGCGGGGACGGTGACGGAAGTCCTCTGAGGCGTCCGGGTGCCCGGGTGCCCGGGCACCTCCGGGTACCCCGGCGCCCCCGTGGTGCGGCGGCTGCGTCAGACTGCCGCCACACCAGCAGGCACGGGACGGGAGCGCAGACATGGGCGGTACGGCACTGGTCCTCGGCGGGGGCGGCCTCGCGGGGGTCGGCTGGGAGGCGGGCGTCCTGCACGGCCTGGCGGAGGGCGGAGTGGACCTCTCCACCGCCGGACTGGTGATCGGCACCTCGGCCGGCGCCGTGGTCGGGGCCCAGCTCGCCTCCGGGCTCCTCGGCCCCGCCGAACTGTACGAGCGCCAGCTCGGGGACGCCTCCGGGGAGGCCCCGGCCAGGCTCGGGCCCGGGGTGCTCGCCCGGTTCGCCGTGGCCATGCTGCGCGAGCGGGACCCGCTCGGGTACGCGCGCCGGGTCGGGGCCTTCGCCCTGGCCGCCGACACCGGCGCCGAGGCGGAGCGCCGCAAGGTGCTCGCGGCCCGGCTGGTCTCGCACGACTGGCCCGAGCGGCGGCTGCTCGTCACCGCGGTGGATGCCCTGACCGGCGAGCTGCGGGCCTTCGGCCGGGACGGCGGGGCCGGGCTCGTCGACGCGGTCGCCGCGAGCTGCGCGGTGCCGGGGGTGTGGCCGCCGGTCACCATCGGCGGGCGCCGGTTCATCGACGGCGGGGTCCGCTCCGCGACCAACGCGGACCTGGCCGAGGGCTGCGAGCGGGTGGTCGTCCTCGCCCCGCTGGCCGCGGGGGCCGGGGTCCTCCCGTCGGCCCGCACCCAGGCGGAACGCCTGCGGGCCGGCGGGGCGCGCGTCCTCCTCATCACCCCCGACAAGGCGTCCCGAGCCGCCTTCGGGCGCAACGTGCTGGATCCGGCGCGGCGGGATCCCGCGGCGCGGGCGGGACGGGCGCAGGCGGCCCGCCACGTGGCCGAAGCGGCGGCCCTCTGGCACGGGTGACCCCGCAGGGCGCAATCCGGCCCCGGGGGCGTTCGAGGCGCGGGGTCCGGGGCGGGCCCCGGTCCGGGAAGGGGCGGGGCGGGAAGGGCCCGCACAGCAGGGAGAATGGGCGCGTGGACGAAGCAATGCCCGTGATGCGCACCGTCGGCGGCGGCACCGCCAAACTCATGCCCGACCTGGACCGCCCCCACGCCTGGCTCCTCACGGTCGACGGCGCCCCCCAGTCGTACGTGGACCTCGACGCCCCCGGACACCTCGAGTTCGAGTACGTCCGCCGCCTCGGGCACGTCCTGGACGGCGCAGCCGAGGAGGGCCGCCCCCTGGACCTCGTCCACCTCGGCGGCGGCGCCTGCACCCTCGCCCGGTACGCGGCCGCCACCCGCCCCGGCTCCCGCCAGCAGGTGGTCGACGCCGACGCGGAACTCCTGGCCCTCGTCGCCGAGGTGCTCCCGCTCCCGCCGGACTCCGGCATCGCCGTGCACGCCGCCGACGCCCGCGCCTGGATCGCCGCCGCCCCCGCGGACAGCGCCGACGTCCTGATCGGGGACGTCTTCGGCGGCTCCCGCGTACCCGCCGCGCTCACCTCCGTCGAGTACGCGCGCGAGGCGGCCCGGGTGGTGCGCCCGGACGGGATCTACGCGGCGAACCTCGCCGACGGCGCGCCCTTCGGCTTCCTCCGCTCGCAGCTCGCGAACTTCGCCGCCGCCTTCGCGCACCTCGCCCTGGTCGCGGAACCCTCCGTGCTGCGCGGCCGGCGCTTCGGGAACGCGGTCCTGCTGGCCTCCCACCGCGAGCCCGACCTCGGCCCGCTGGCCCGCCGCTGCGCCGCCGACGCGTTTCCGGCGAGGGTCGAGGAGGGCGCCGAGCTGGCGCGCTTCATCGGCGGGGCCCGGCCGGTCGGGGACGCGGACGCGGTCCCCTCGCCCCAGCCCCCCGACGGAGCCTTCAGCCTCGGCTGAGCGGCAGACCGGCCCCCCGCTCCGGCGCGGGCCGCGGACCGCGGCCCGTGGGGCCGGGTCGTCGGCTGCGCTGCCGGTTCACGACCCCGCAGCGGCCTCCGCCGTACCGGCAGCGGTCACGGCGGGCGCCGGTCCGCCCGGTCCGCCCTGCCCCGTCGGCGCGCCCCCGCGGGCCGCGGCCGGCGACGGGCGGCGGGTCATGCGGCGTACGTCCGGGACGAGCAGCACCGCTGCGGTGACGAGGACGACCAGGCAGGCGCAGCCCCACAGGGCCTGGGTGCGGCCGACGGCCGAGGCCACCGGGCCGGCCAGGGCGGTGGCGAGCGGCAGCATGGACAGCGAGCCGAACGCGTCGTACGCGGAGACCCGGGAGAGCTTCTCCTCCGGGATCTCCTGGTGCATGGTCGTCATCCACGAGACGCCGAAGACCTCGATGGCGGTGCCGCTCACGAACATGACCGCGCACAGCCCCCACACCGGCAGCGGCACCGCCAGGGCCGCCGAGGGCAGGGCGAGGGGGAACACGCACAAGGTGGCGGCGAGCAGCAGCCGCCGCGGCTTCCAGCGCATCATGAGCAGCGCCCCGGCGAGGCTGCCCGCGCCGAACATGCCGAGCGCGATGCCCCAGGGCGCCGCCCCGCCGAGCGCGTCGCGCGCCACCAGCGGCCCGTAGACGGACTCGGCCGCTCCGACCACGGCCACCACGACGGAGAACTGGAGCACGATCGCCCACAGCCACGGGCGGCTGACGAACTCCCGCCACCCCTCGCGCAGATCGGCGAGCAGCCCGCCGCCGGGCGCCCGGTCGGGTATGTGGCTCACGTCGAGGAAGGACCGGAGCGCGCCCGCGAGGGCGAAGGCGGCCGCGTCCACGGCGAGCACCCAGCCGGGGCCCATCGCGGCGATCATCGCCCCGCCCAGTGCGGCCCCGCCGATGCCGGCGCTGTTCATCGCCAGCCGGAACACGGCGAAGGCCCGGGCCGCCTGCTCGCCGGTGACGGTGGACATCAGCATGCCCTCGGCCGCCGGGTTGAAGAAGGCCTGTCCGGTCCCGCCCAGGGCGCTGAGCAGCATCATCTGCCACAGCTGTGCCTGGCCGGTGAGGACGAGCAGGGCGAAGGCTCCCTGGGAGACGCAGTTGAGGGCGTTGGCCGCGACCATGACCCGGTGCCTGGGCAGCCGGTCCGCGATCGCGCCGCCGACGAGGAGGAACAGCACCAGCGGCAGGGTGCGGGCGGCGGCGACCAGTCCCACGTCCGCGCCCGAGCCCCCGCTCTGGATCACGGCGAAGGCCGCCGCGATCAGGGCGCCGTGGCTGCCCAGGTTGGTCACGACCGCGGCGGCCGTCAGCAGGGTGTAGTTGCGTCCCGCCCAGGCGGGGCGGCGTGCGGCGGCGGTGGGAGAGGTCACCTCGGGACTATCCCTGCCGGGGGCCGGGAATCCAAATGGATTCCCGGCCCCCGGCGGTCACCGGCGGGGCCGGGTCACCGGTTCACTGCCCGCCGACGAGGCGGACCGTGCTCATGATCTTCTTCGAGGTGGCCGAGGGGATCTCGTCCTTGACGCTGTCCGGGGCGACCAGCACGAAGCTCGCGTAGTCGCCCTTGGCGGTCTTGAAGCTGAAGGCCAGCCCCTTGCCGTCGGTGTCGCACTTGCCGGTCTTCTTGAGGCCCTTCGCGGTGGCGCTGGCCCAGTGGCCCTTCAGCCCCGACTTGCTGGTGTAGGGCTTCGCCTTGGAGACCTTCACGGTGCCCTTGGGCGCCTTCTGCGCGAAACCGGCCCAGACCCAGTTGCCGGCCTCGTTGCGCGCCGCCTCGGCGGTGCTCTTGGCGCCCTGGCCGCCCTTGGTGCCGGCGTCGGCGAGGCTGGTGTTCTCGGTGTAGCCGTCCTTGTTCGCGTCCGTCGTGCACCACTCCTCCTTGAGGGTGGCGGTGCCCGACATGCTCACGACCGGCATGCCGTCGTTCTTCTTGGCGTCGGAGAAGCCCCGGGAGACGCCCGGCTTGTCGACCTTCCACTCCGGCGGCACGTCGAAGGCGACCCCGTACTTGGGGTTGGCGACGACCTTCCAGCCCGGGATCTGCGGCGGGATCTCGCCGCCGGCCCGCGGGTTGGCGGTGGGAGAGGCCGGTGCGGAGGAGACCGGCGCGGTGGGCTTGCCGTCGGCCTCGTCCTTCTTGCCGTCGTCCTTGTTGAGGACGATGCCGGCGGTCACGGAGGCGGCGGCCACCACGGCCACGGCCGCGCCGATCGCGATCATCGCGGTCGTGTTGCGGCGCTTGGGCGGCTCGGGCTGGCCGTAGGCCCAGGACTCGGCCGTCGGCGGCTGCGGGTAGCCGAACTGGCCGAACTGGCCCTCCGGCGCGGGCTGCTGCGGGTACCCGTACGCGCCCGGCTGCTGGGCCGGCGCCTGCGGGTAGCCGTAACCCCCCGGCGGCGGGGCCTGCGGTGCAGTCTGCTGGGGGTAGCCGTAGCCACCCGGCTGCTCAGGAGCAGGCTGCTGGTAGGGGTTCGGCTGCCCCGGCTGCTGGTACGGGTTCGGCTGCCCGTTCTGCGCGTTCTGCTCGCCCCCGGGCGGCTGCTGTTCTGGCCACATGGCCAGTAACCATAAAGGGGGAGCGGACCCGGGGCTACGGCCGCCCCCCGGCGCCGGGTCTGGCCAAGCCCACCTACTCGTGGGTAACATCCTGGCCCATGAGCGCTGATCAGATGAACGTGGGCGAACTGCTCGCCGCCACCGTGCCGATGGCCCGCACCCTGAACCTGGAGTTCCTGGAGACCACCCCGGACCGCGCCGTGGTGCGCCTGCCGGACCAGGCCGCCTACCACAACCACGTCGGGGGACCGCACGCCGGCGCCATGTTCACCCTGGCCGAGTCCGCGAGCGGCGCGATCGTCCTCGCCGCCTTCGGCGACCAGCTCCACCGCGCCGTGCCGCTCGCCGTGAAGGCCGAGATCGGCTACAAGAAGCTCGCCAAGGGCGTCGTCACGGCGACCGCCGTCCTCGGCCGCCCGGCCGCCGAGGTCGTCGCCGAGCTGGACGCCGGCGGCCGCCCGGAGTTCCCGGTCACCATCAGCATCCAGCGCGAGGACGAGGCCGTCACCGGCGAGATGACCGTGGTCTGGACCCTGCGCCCCAACGGCTGACCGGCGGCCGAGGGCCGGCCGGCCCTCCCGCAGCCGCTCCGGCAGGCCCTGTCCGGGCCGGGCGGGACCCGTACCGCGACCGCCCGGCGCGCCCGCGCCGGCCCCCGCACGCCCGTCAGGGTGCCCCCGCCCGCGGGGGCACCCGGCGGGCGTGCCGCGTTGGCGCACCCGGGGGAATCGCAGCGCCCCGCGGGGCTGCGGACGGGGCGGCGACGGCGGACCGGGGCCCGCCTGGCGCACAGTGGCGGCGCGGGGGCGCCCGCCGCGGGGCGCGGCGCGGACCGCGACGTACCGCGCCCGCCGCCCCGAGGAGTGACCGCCGATGGCCGAGGCCGTCTCCCGACGTTCCGCGATCCGCCTGCTCGGTGCGGCCACCGTGGCCACCGGGCTCCCGGCCTGCGCGCCCCCGGCACCCGGCCCGGCCGCCGCCGCCCGGCCCGCCACCGCCCCCGCCGTCCGCCAGGCCGCCCGCGCCGGCAGCGAGGCCCGCGTGGAAGCCCTCCTGGAACGCCTCGCCCTCGACGAGAAGATCCGCCTCCTGCACGGGGACCGCGACCCGGCCACCCTCGGCCAGGCCGGCTACGTCCCCGGCGTGCCCCGCCTCGGCATCCCGCCGCTGCGGCTGGCCGACGGCCCCGCCGGGGTGCGCGTGGCCCGCCCCGCCACCGCCCTGCCCGCCCCCGTCCTGCTCGCCTCCGCCTTCGACCCGGCGCTCGCCCGCGAGTACGGCCGGGTGATCGGCCGCGAGGGCCGCGCCCTGGGCCAGGACGTACTGCTCTCGCCGATGGTCAACCTCATCCGCACCCCGTACGCCGGACGCAACTTCGAGACCTTCTCCGAGGACCCCAAGCTCACCGCCGACCTGGTCGGCGAGATGATCCGCGGCATCCAGGAGGAGGGCCTGATCGCCACCGTCAAGCACTACGCCCTCAACAACCAGGAGGAGGGCCGCACCACCGTCGACGTCATCGCCGGGGAGCAGACCCTCCACGAGACGGAACTGCGCGGGTTCGAGGCCGCCGTGGCCGCCGGAGCGGGCGCGGTGATGGGCGCGTACAACAAGGTCAACGGCACCCACGCCTGCGAGAGCAAGCCGCTGCTCGACGACCTGCTGCGGGGCCGCTGGGCCTTCACCGGCTGGGTCGTGTCCGACTGGGACGCCACCCACAGCACCGCGGCCGCCATCGGAGCGGGGCTCGACATGGAGATGCCCGGCGGCCGCCACTACGGCAGCGCCCTCAAGACGGCGGTCACCGCCGGCGCCGTGCCCCTGGCCGTCCTCGACCGTTCGGTCCGCCGGATCCTCACCACCCTCGACCGCTTCGGCCTCCTCGACGGCACCCCGCCGCCCCGGCCCGCCCGCGACCCCGCCGCCGGAGCAGCCGTCGCCCGCAAGGTGGCCGTGGCCGGGGCGGTCCTGCTGCGCAACGTACGCGGCACCCTCCCGCTCGCCGGGCCCGCCGCCCGCTCCCTCGCCGTCATCGGGCCCACCGGGAGCGTCCCCTTCGTCAGCGGCGGCGGCAGCGCCCACGTGGTCCCCGACCGCGCCGACAGCCCGCTCACCGCGCTGCGGGCCCGCGCCGCCAAGGCCGCCGCGGGTGCCCGGCCCGCC
Source organism: Streptomyces sp. NPDC030809 (assembly GCF_055572195.1). Lineage (NCBI taxonomy): Bacteria > Bacillati > Actinomycetota > Actinomycetes > Kitasatosporales > Streptomycetaceae > Streptomyces > Streptomyces sp. NPDC030809. Next base: position 575,799 of record NZ_JBVIDV010000001.1, on the reverse strand, counting down.
TACGCGCTCGGCGAGGACCTGTACGGCAGGCCGCTGCCCGCCGGGATGCTGACCCCGGCGGTCCAGCTCGACGACCGGCAGGTGCCCGCCGGCCGGGCGTGGGGCTGGGAGGGCACCCTCACCCTGCCCGCCGAGGACGACTGGACGCTGATCGTCCACTACACCGGCAAGCGGCCGTCCGTCCGCCTCGACGGGGCGGAGCTGTTCCCCGTACGCGCCGGAGTGGCCGAGTACTTCGCCGGCGGGCTGCTCGCCGCCGCCCCCGACGGACTCGCCGTCCGGCGCGCGGCCGTCCGGCTCAAGGCCGGCGCCCACCGGCTCGCCGTCACCGCCGAGGGCGGGGCCGCCGGGCAGCGCTTCCGGCTGCGCCACACCAGCCGGGCGAGCCGGGCCGAGGACCTCGCCGCGGCGGTGCGCACGGCGAAGGCGGCCCACAGCGTCGTGCTCTTCGCCTACGAGGACGCCACCGAAGGCCGCGACCGCACCACCCTCGCCCTGCCGGGCGCGCAGCAGCAGCTCGTCGAGGCCGTGACCGCCGCCAACCCCCGCACCACCGTGGTCCTCAACACCTCGTCCAGCACGGCCATGCCCTGGCTCGCGAAGACGGGCGCCGTCCTCCAGATGTACTACCCGGGCCAGGAGGGGGCCGCCGCCACGGCCGCCGTCCTCTTCGGCGACGCCGACCCCGGCGGGCGGCTCACCCAGACCTTCCCCGCCGCCGACCACCGGCACCCCGTGGCCGGAGACCCGCTCCGCTACCCGGGGGTGGGCGGCCGGCAGGAGTACAGCGAGGGGGTGCACGTCGGCCACCGCTGGTACGACGCCCGGAACGTGGCGCCCCTGTTCCCCTTCGGCCACGGCCTCTCGTACACGTCGTTCGGCTACGAGAAGCTCGCCGTGCGCCCCGGGGAGGACGGGCTGCGCGTCGAGTTCACCGTACGGAACACCGGACGGCGGCCCGGCACGGAGGTGGCGCAGGTGTACCTGGGGCCCTCGCCCGACCTGCGGCTGGACCAGCCGGTCCGGATGCTCGCCGGCTACCGCAGGCTCGCCCTCGCCCCGGGGGAGGCGCGCCGGGTCTCCGTCGAGGTCGATGCCCGGACCCTGTCCTCCTGGGACCCGGGACGGCACGGCTGGGTGCTGGGCACCGGCCGGCGGACCGTGCAGGTCGGGCGGTCCTCGCGGGACCTGCGGCTGCGCGCCGAGGCGGTGGTGCGGCCGACCGCGGAACGCTGACGTCCGCGGCGGAGCGGGTAGGCTGCCCAGCCGGGCGCCAGGGGGCGCACGGGGACGCGGGAGGACCAGGCAGTGCACATCCAGGAATGGCTCGAAACCGTACCGGCGGTCAGCATCTACCTCCTGGTCGGCGTGGTCATCGGCCTGGAGAGCCTGGGCATCCCGCTGCCCGGCGAGATCATCCTCGTCAGCTCCGCCCTGCTCGCCTCCCAGCACGGGGACATCAACCCCGTGGTGCTCGGCGTCTGCGCCACCGCCGGCGCGATCATCGGCGACTCGATCGGCTACGCCATCGGACGCAAGGGCGGCCGGCCGCTGCTCGCCCGACTCGGCAAGCGCTTCCCCAAGCACTTCGGGGAGCAGAACATCGCGGTGGCCGAGCGCTCCTTCGAGAAGTGGGGCATGTGGGCGGTCTTCTTCGGCCGCTTCGTGGCCCTGCTGCGGATCTTCGCCGGACCGCTGGCCGGCGTGCTGCAGATGCCCTACTGGAAGTTCCTCGTCGCCAACGTCCTCGGCGGGATCCTGTGGGCGGGCGGCACCACGGCCGTCATCTACTACGTCGGCGTGGTGGCCGAGGCCTGGCTCAAGCGCTTCTCCTGGCTGGGCCTGGTGCTGGCCGTGCTGATCGGCCTGACCTCGCTGCTGGTCCTCAAGAGCCGCGCCAAGAAGGCGGCGGCCGCGGCTGCGGCCACCGCCGACTGAGACGAGCGGGGCGGGCTGCCGTCCGGCAGGGCCCCGCGCCGCGTCAGCCCTCCCCGGTCACGGCCGCCCGGTGCTGCTTGGCGAGCTCCACGTACATCGCCGCGTTGACGCGGATGCCCTCGCGCTCCTCCTCCGTCAGCGGGCGCCGCACCTTCGCCGGCACGCCGGCCACCAGCGAGCCCGGCGGCACCTGCATCCCCTGGGGCACCAGCGCCTGCGCGGCGACCAGGGAGCCGGCGCCGATGACGGCTCCGTTGAGCACGGTCGCGCCCATGCCGATCAGGCAGTCGTCCTCCACGGTGCAGCCGTGCACGACCGCGTTGTGGCCGATCGACACCCGCTCGCCGATCGACACCGGGAACCCGGGGTCCACGTGGAGGGTGCAGTTGTCCTGCACGTTGCTGTCGGCCCCGAGAGTGATGGGGCCGCAGTCGGCCCGCAGCACCGCCGAGTACCAGACGCTCGTGCCGGCGGCGAGGCTGACCTCGCCCACCACCACGGACGTCGGCGCCGTGAAGGCCTCCGCGTCCACCTGCGGGGTCCTGCCGCCGACCGCCGCGACGAAGCCCCGGTCCGCCTGACTGCTCATGATCTCTCCCTTGTGCTCGCGCTGCGCGCCCCCAGCACCGTAGGGCACGGACCGGAAGGCTCCGGCGATGGGGTGAAGATCACAGCCCCGGCGGCCGGACGGGCCGCCCCGCGCGCACTACCGTGGCCGGGTGCCGAAGAACCAGAACACGTTCTCATCCCTGGCCGCCTGGCGGCGGCGCGCCGCCTCGCGGGCCGCCCACGCCGCCTGGCGCTGGATGCAGCGTGCCGGCTCGGTCTCCGCCCAGACCCCGGGCCGGCTGCGGTTCGGAGCGATCGGGGACGGCACCCGGCTGGCCTTCCCGCAGGGCACCGTCTTCGGCGAGGAGTGGATCCACCTCGGCGGCCACTGCATCATCGCCGAGCAGGTCACCCTGACCGCCGGCATGCTGCCGGGCCTGGACCTCGGGCCCGAGCCCGTGCTCGTGCTCGGCGACGGGGTGGTGCTCGGGCGCGGCAGCCACGTCATCGCCGACGCCCCGATCTCGATCGGCTCGGACACCTTCTGCGGCCCCGGGGTCTACATCACCTCCACCAACCACAGCTACGACAACCCCGACGAGCCGGTCGGCCGCCAGTGGCCGCGCAGCGCGCCCGTGGAGATCGGTCCGGGCTGCTGGCTCGGCACGGGAGCGGTGATCCTGCCCGGGGCGCGGCTGGGGCGGAACGTGGTCGTGGCCGCCGGGTCGGTCGTGCGCGGCGAGGTGCCCGACCACGCGGTGGTCGCCGGGGCCCCGGCCCGCATCGTCCGCCGCTACGACCCGGAGGAGGGCTGGCAGCCGCCGCTGCGCACCCCGGCCCCGGTGCCGATCCCCGACGGGGTCACCCCGGAGCAGCTGATCGCCTTCGCGGAGGCGGTACGGGTGTCCGGCCCGGCCGCCCAGGCCTGACGGCGGGTCAGCCCGCCGCCAGGAGGACCGTTCCGGCCATCGCCAGCCCCGCTCCCGCCGCCTGCACGGCCCGCATCCGCTCCTTGAGGACCCCGCGCGCCGCCAGCGCCGTGATCACGGGGTAGAGCGAGGCCAGCACGGCCGCGACCGTCACCGGACCGTGCTGCGCCGCGACCGCGTACGTGCCGTTCGCCGCCACGTCCGCCAGCCCGACGAAGGCCAGCGCCGGCAGCGCCCGGCGGACCGCGCCGAAGCCCTCGTCCGCGGGCAGCACGGGGTTGCCGCGCCGCGCGGAGACCCACAGGGCGGCCCCGCCGGTCAGCACGTTGGTGACCCGCTGGACGAACAGGGCGAGGAAGAGGCCGGTGAGCGTGGTGGACGCCTCCGCGATCAGGGCCATGACCGCGCCGAAGCCGAAGGCCGACAGCAGGGTGAGCCCCAGGGTCCGGCGCTGTACGGGCGCCCCGCCCAGCTCCGGTCCGCTCGCCAGCACGATCCCGAGCACGGCGATCGCGATGCCCGTGAACTGCCCGGCCCCGGGCCGCTCGCCGAGCGTGAGCCCGACCCCGATCGGTACGGCCACCCCGCCCAGGGCCGCCACCGGCGAGACCACTCCCATCGGGCCGAGGGCCAGGGCCTTGTAGAAGGCGAGCATGGCCACGGGGCCGACGACTCCGGCCGCCACCGCGAACCACAGCTGGGGCCCGGCCTCGCTCCACGCGCCGGTCGCGAGCACCACCGCGCCCAGGGTCGCGACCGCGAGCAGCTGGGAGACGACGACCACGGTCAGCCCGGGCAGGCGGCGGGTCAGCAGCCCGCCGCCGAAGTCGGCGAGGCCCCACAGCAGGGCTGTGGCCAGGGCGAAGACGGTGGTCATGGCAGGACCTCGCAGTACAGTGCAGTGAACGAGTCGGTACACCACACGCTAGTGCAGTTTATTGAACTCTGCCATCTAATATATTGGACGGAACGTGTCGGACCTCGAACAGCTGACGCAGGCGCTCGCCCGGAACCTCAAGCGCTGGCGCGGTGAGCGCGGCTACACCCTCGACGCGCTGGCGGCCCGCTCCGGGGTCAGCCGCGGCATGATCATCCAGATCGAGCAGGCCCGTACCAACCCCAGCGTCGGCACCGCCGTGAAACTGGCCGACGCCCTGGGCGTCAGCATCACCACCCTGCTCGACCAGGGGAGCGGGCCGCAGGTGCAGGTGGTCCTGCCGGGGCAGCAGGTGCGGATGTGGTCGACGGAGGCGGGCAGCGCCTCGCACATGCTCGTCGGAAACGACCGCAACGGGCCGCTGGAGATGTGGAGTTACCGGCTGCAGCCGGGCGAGGGCACGGATTCCGACCCGCACCCCCCGGGCACCTTCGAAATGCTCCACGTGACCGCGGGGGAACTCACGCTGGTCGTGGCGGGGGAGCGCTACGCGGTGCCGGCCGGGGCGGCGGTGTCCTTCGAGGCCTCTGTGGCCCACGGGTACCACAACGAGGGCGCGCAGCCGATGGAGATGACGATGACCGTGTCGGTCCCGAAGCCCGGCTGAGCGCCCCCGTCGCGCCGGTTCAGCCCAGCGCGGGGATCTCGATGGCCGGGCACCGGTCCATGACCATGTGCAGCCCGGCCGCGCGCGTGCGGTGGTAGGCCGCCTCGTCGACCACGCCCAGCTGGAACCAGACCGCCTCCGCCCCGGCCGCCGCCGCCTGGTCGGCCACCGGACCCGCCAGCCCGCTGTTCACGAACACGTCGACCACGTCCACCTTGAACGGGATCTCCGCCAGCGAGGCGTAGCCCTGCTCGCCGTGCACGGTCGGTGCACTGGGGTGCACCGGCACGATGCGCTTGCCGAACCGCTGGAGCGTGCGGGCCACCCCGTAGGCGGCCCGGTCCCGGTTGTCCGACAGGCCGACCACGGCCCAGGTGTCGCCGAGCTCGGTGAGGATCTTGCGGATGGTTGCCGGGTCGCCGTACACGCGCTGCCTCCGTTGCCGTGGCCGGGCCGGTTCCGCCCGGCCGGCCCACTGGACCTGCCCGCCGGCCGGGTGCCGGCGCGCACCGGGTGTCAACGGCGCGGGGGCCCTCCGGGATTCCCCTTAGGGTGGGTGGGTGAAGGCAGACCAGTACGTGACGGTGGCCCGCGAGGGCGTGCACGAGTCCGAGATCAACCGCTCCCGTTTCATCTGCGCGCTCGCCCCCGCGGCGACCGAGCAGGAGGCCCAGGACTTCATCGCCCGGATCCGCCGGGAGCACCCCACCGCCACCCACAACTGCTTCGCCTACGTCGTCGGCGCCGACGCCTCCGTCCAGAAGGCCAGCGACGACGGGGAGCCCGGCGGCACGGCCGGAGTGCCCATGCTCCAGATGCTCATGCGGCGCGAGGTCCGCTACGCGGTGGCCGTCGTCACCCGCTACTACGGCGGGGTCAAGCTCGGCGCCGGCGGGCTGATCCGGGCGTACGGCGGGGTGGTCGGGGAGGCCCTCGACGCGCTGGGCACCGTCACCCGGCACCGCTACCGGCTGGCCACCGTGACCGTCGACCACCAGCGGGCCGGGAAGATGCAGAACGACCTGCGGTCCACCGGCCGGGCCGTGCTGGACGTCCGCTACGGAGAGGCCGTCTCGATCGAGATCGGCCTCCCCGAGTCGGAGGTCGAGGCCTTCACGGCCTGGCTCGCCGACGCCAGCGCCGGCACCGCCGGGCTGGAGCTGGGCGGCGAGGCCTACGGGGACGGCTGACCCCGCCGGCCCCGCCGCGCCCGCCGGCCGGGACCCCGCCGCAGGGTCAGCCGCGGCGCGGGTCCAGCAGCCGTTCCGCCCGGTGCAGGGCGTGCCGGCCGACGGTCCGGCCCAGCAGCACCCCCGCCTCGTCCGCGCTGCGGCTGTGGATGCCGGACAGGACGCGGGCCTCCACGTTGTCCCGGGTCAGCTCGTGCCAGCCGGTGTACGTGCGCCGGACCCCCGGCGCGGTCGGGCTGGTCAGCGTGAACGCCCCCGGCCGCGGACCGGCCAGGGCGTCCAGCACGGTTTCGGCGGCGCCCGCGTAGGAGGTGTGCCCGCTCGGGTAGTCCGGGTGCGCCGGGGTCTGGTGCAGCGGGCTCCAGCCGGGGTCGGTGCCGATCGTGCCCGTCCGGATGGCCGTCACGGGCCGCCAGCGCACATGGGCGTACTTGCTGTCCGACGTGGCGATCTGGGTGTCCACGAGCGCGGCGTGGAACACCGCGATCAGCGCCGCCCGCCCCGCCGCCGACCGCGGGGAGCGCGCCACGGCCACCCGCAGCGGCTCCGTGAACAGGGCGAGCGACCCGCCGTACCAGAACTGCGCGGTCTCGGTCTGCCGCGGCGTGCGGACCTTGCTGTCCTTCGCCCCGTACGCGCGGACCTCGGCCAGATCGGCCCGGTAGCGGCGGGAGCCGAGGGCGGGCGGCGGGTCCAGGCGGAACTGGTCCGGGCGGGTCAGCAGGAAGGGCCGGGCGATCCGGTTGCCGTACTGGATCGCCGGGGCGTAGCCGTCCGGGGTGGGCTGCCAGACCCCCGGCGCGGCCGGCGGCACCGGGAACGGGGCGTTCACCGAGGCCGGGTCCAGGCCGTCGTCCCGGCGGGCGGCGAGCAGGGCCCGGGCCTGCCGGGAGCCGGCCGCCGCACCCGCCGCCTTGGCCGGGCCGTCCGGAACCGCGGCCAGCGAGCCCGCCAGGGCCGCGTCCAGGTCGGGGGCGCTCGCCGGGACCAGGGCCACGAGCGCGTCGTGCACCGCGGAGGCGACGGCCGCGGTGCGGAAGGCGGCGCGCGCCGGACCGGCCGGGGCCTCGCGGGTGGCGCGCGCGGCGGCGATCCAGGCGATCGCCCAGGTGCGGCTGTTGGTGATCTGGGTGGTGATCCCGGCGGCCGCGACCGTGCGGGCGGTGGCGTCGTACCAGTCGAGTACGACGGATCCCGTGTCCCGGCCGGCCGGGTCCGCCGGGTCCGGCGGGGCGGCGGCGGAGGAGGTGCCCGCGCCGGTCAGTGCGAGCAGGGTCGCGGAGGCAGCGGAAAGCAGGGTGGTGCGGCGATCGAGAGGCATGCCGCGACGCTAACCAGGCCCCCGGAGCCCGTACAAGCGGCCGAACCGGCCACGGCGGACCGGCCACGAGACGTTCGCACCCCCGCCACGAACCGGCAACAGCCGCCCCGGTCCGCGCCCGCCGCCGCCCGGCCCCGTCAGTGCGCGAACAGCGCCCCCGCGGGGGCGAAATGGGCCTCGACGGCGGCGTCCGAGACCTCCGCGAGGGTCGCAGGGGACCAGCGGGGGCGCCGGTCCTTGTCGACCATCTGGGCACGGACGCCCTCCGGCAGGTCGGGGCCGGCCAGGGCGGCCCCCGACACCCGCCACTCCTGCTCCAGGACCTCTTCCAGGCTGCCGAGCCCCCGGGCCCGCCGCAGCGCGGCCAGAGTGACCTTCACGGAGGTGGGGGAGTGGCCCAGGATCCGCTCCGCGGCCTCCTTCGCCGCCGGCTCCCCGTAGGCGCCCAGCCGCTCGACGATCTCCTCGACGGTGTCCGCCGCGTAGCAGTGGTCGATCCACTCCCGGTGCCGGGCCAGCTCCCCGGCTCCCGCGGGCACCGCCACGGCGGCCGCCGCCCGGTCCGCCGGCACCCCCGCGACCAGCGCTCCGACGAGCTCCGGCAGGCGCTCCGAGGGCACCAGGTGGTCGGCGAACCCGCACAGCACGGCATCCGCCCCGCCCATCGCGTCCGCCGTCAGCGCCAGGTGCGTGCCCAGTTCCCCGGGGGCCCGGCCGAGCAGGTACGTGCCCCCGACGTCCGGCACGAACCCGATGCCCACCTCCGGCATCGCCACCCGGGACCGCTCGGTGACGATCCGCACCCGGCCGTGGGCCGACAGGCCCACCCCGCCGCCCATCACGATCCCGTCCATCAGCGCCACCCACGGCATCCCGAGCCGGGCGATCCGCGCGTTCAGCCGGTACTCGTCCCGCCAGAAGGACAGCGCCAGGGTCCGGTCCACGAGCGCCGACTCGCGGATCGCCCGGATGTCCCCGCCCGCGCACAGGCCCCGCTCCCCGGCCCCGTCGAGCAGCACCGCCGTCACGGCCGGATCGCGCTCCCAGGCGTCCAGCGCCCCGTGGATCCGGCGCACCATGTCGTGGGTGAGGGCGTTGAGCGCCTTGGGGCGGTCGAGGGTGATGCGCCCGATGGCGCCGGCCGTGCGGATGAGTACGGACATGCGGCCGAGCATACGAGCGGTCCCCGGCATCTGGCAGGCTTGGGGGCGGCAGTGCGAGCAGGCGGGAAGGTCGGAGCGGGTCGAGTGAAGTTTCTGCACACCTCCGACTGGCACCTCGGCCGCTCGTTCCACCGCGTGAACCTGCTCGACGCCCAAGCCGCCTTCATCGACCACCTGATCGAGACCGCCCGCACCCACGAGGTGGACGCGGTGCTCGTCGCCGGGGACGTCTACGACCGGGCCGTGCCCCCGCTGCCCGCGGTCGAGCTCTTCGACCGGGCCCTGCACCGGCTCGCCGACCTCGGCGTGCCCACGGTGATGATCTCCGGCAACCACGACTCGGCCCGCCGCCTCGGCGTGGCCGCCGGCCTGATCGGCCGGGCCGGCATCCACCTGCGCACCGACCCGGCCGGCTGCGCCGACCCCGTCGTGCTGTCCGACGTACACGGGGACGTGGCCCTCTACGGGCTGCCGTACCTCGAACCGGCCCTGGTCAAGGACGAGTTCGGGACCGCGCAGGCCGGACACGAGGCGGTGCTCGGCGCCGCCATGGACCGGATCCGCGCCGACCTCGCGGGCCGCCCGACCGGTACCCGCTCCGTGGTGCTCGCCCACGCCTTCGTCACGGGCGGGGAGCCCAGCGACAGCGAGCGCGACATCACCGTGGGCGGGGTCGCGTCGGTGCCCGCGGGGCTCTTCGACGGGGTGGACTACGCGGCCCTCGGCCACCTGCACGGCTGCCAGACGATCACCGAGCGGGTCCGCTACTCGGGCTCGCCGCTGGCGTACTCCTTCTCCGAGACCTCGCACCGCAAGACCATGTGGCTGGTCGAGCTCGGCCCCGCCGGGGAACTCGCCGCCGAGCGCCTCGACACCCCCGTCCCCCGCCCCCTCGCCCGGATCCGCGGCCCCCTCGACACCCTGCTCACCGATCCGGACCTCGCCCGCCACGAGCACGCCTGGGTCGAGGCCACGCTCACCGACCCGGCGAGGCCCGCCGAACCCATGGCCCGCCTCGCCGCCCGCTTCCCGCACGTCCTCAGCCTCGCCTTCGACCCCGAGGGTGCGGACAGCGGCCCCGACGCCTCGTACGCCGAGCGCATCAAGGGCCGCTCCGACCAGGAGATCGCCGAGGACTTCGTGGTCCACGTGCGCGGCGGCAGCGCACCCGACGACCGGGAGCGCGAGGTCCTGCGCCGGGCCTTCGACGAGGTGCGCACCCACGACGCCCTCCAGGAGACGGACCGATGAGGCTGCACCGGCTCACCGTCACCGCCTTCGGGCCCTTCGCCACCGCCCAGGAGATCGACTTCGACGCGCTCTCCGCCGCCGGGATCTTCCTCCTGCACGGCCCCACCGGCGCCGGCAAGACCTCCGTGCTCGACGCCGTCTGCTACGCCCTGTACGGCTCGGTGCCCGGCAGCCGCCAGGCCCCCGGCACCAGCCTGCGCAGCGACCACGCCGACTCCGGCACCGCCACCGAGGTCCGCCTCGAACTGACCGTCGGCGGCCGTCGCCTCGAACTCACCCGCCGCCCCGAGCAGCAGCGGCCCAAGAAGCGCGGCACCGGCACCACCCGGGACAAGGCGCAGACCTGGCTGCGCGAGCACAGCCCGGAGCACGGCTGGCAGGCCCTCAGCCGCTCCCACCAAGAGGTGGCGGCCGAGATCGAGCAGCTCCTCGGCATGAGCCGGGAGCAGTTCTGCCAGGTGGTCCTGCTCCCGCAGGGCGACTTCGCACGCTTCCTGCGCGCCGATGCCGAGGACCGCGGCAGGCTGCTGGGCCGGCTCTTCGACACCCGCCGGTTCGCCGCCGTCGAAAAGCGCCTCGCGGAACAGCGCCGGGCCGCGGAGGAACAGGTGCGCGCCGGGGACGAACGCGTCCTCGGCACGGCCCAGCGGCTCGCCCAGGCCGCCGGGGACAGCGCCGACCTGCGCGCCCGCCCGCTGCCCCCGCTCTCCCCGGGCGACCCCGGCCTCGCCGAGGAGGTGCGCTGCTGGGCCGCCGTGGCCCGCGCGGACGCCCGCGAACGCCTCGCCATCGCCCGCTCGGCCCTGGCCGCGGCCGAACGGCGCCACGAGCAGGCCGTGCAGGACCTGGCCGAGGCCCGGGAACTCGACCGGCTCCAGCGCCGGCACGCCGAGACCCTGCGCCGGGCCGCGGACCTCGCCGCACAGGCCCCCGAGCAGGACCGGGTGCGGGAACTCCTCGACCGGGCCCGCCGCGCCGACCGCGTCACCCCCGCCCTCGACCTGCGGCAGGCCGCCGCCGACGCGCACCGCGCGGCCGCGGCCGCCGACGCCCACTGCCGCTCCCGGCTGCCCGCCGCCCTCGCCGAGGCCGGGGCCGAGCAGCTCGCCGCCCTGGAGCTGCGGCTCAGCGGGGAGCTGGGCGCCGTCACCGCCGCCGAGCGGGCCGAGCGCCGCAGCGCCGAGATCACCCGCGAGCGCACCGCCCTGGACCGCGAGGCGCGGGCCGCCGAGGACCTCCTGCACGAGACCGCGGCCTGGCTCGCCGGCTGGGAGACCGGCCGCACCGCGCTGGCGGCCCGCGTGGAGGAGGCCCAGCAGGCCGCCACCCTCGCCGAGCAGCTCGCCGGCCGCCTGGAGCCGGCCCGTCTCCAGCTCACCGCCGCCCGCCGCCGCGACGCGCTCGCCCGCGACGCGGAGGCCGCCGCCGCCGCCCTGCTCGCCGTACGGGAGGAGGCCGGCGCCGCCCGTGAGCACTGGCTGGAGCTCAAGGAGGCCCGGCTGCGCGGGATCGCCGCCGAACTCGCCGCCGCCCTCACCGCCGGGCAGCCGTGCACCGTGTGCGGCTCCGCCACCCACCCGGACCCGGCCCGGCCCGCGCCCGGCCACGTGGACCGGGCCGCCGAGGACGCCGCCCGCGCGCGCTACGAGCAGGCCGACGGGAGGAGGGCGGAAGCGGAGCGGCGGCTCGCCGCCGTGCGCGAGGCGGGGGCCGAGGCGGCCGCCACCGCCGGCGCGGTCCCCACGGCCGAACTCCTGGCCCTCACCGAGAAACTGACGCGCGATCACGCGGCCGCCCATGCCGCGGCCGGCAGCCTGCACGCGGCCCGCGAGGCCCTCGCCCGCGCCGAACGCGAGTACCAGGTACGGCTGGAGAACCGCCGCCGCGCCGAACAGCAGTCCGCCGCCCGGAACTCGCACCGCGAGGCCCTCGACAAGGAGCAGCGCGCCCTCGAAGCGGAACTGGCCGAGGTCCGCGGGGACGCCGCGAGCATCGCCGACCGGGCCCGCACCCTGGAGACCCGTATCCGCCTGGTCGCCGAGGCCGGCGCGGCCGCCCGGCAGGCCGAGTCCGCCGCCCAGCGCCTCAAGGAGGCCGACGGCCGGCTCGCCGACGCCGCCTTCAAGGCCGGGTTCGCCACCACCGACGAGGCCGTCGCCGCCGTACTGCCCGACCACGAACGCAGCGCCCACCAGCGCCGCATCGACGGCTGGCAGGCCGAGGCGGCCGCACTCGCGGAGCGCCGCGCCGAGGCGGAGACCGCCGCCGCGGCCGAGCTGCCGCCCGCCCGGCCCGACGAGGCGCAGGCGGCGGCCGAGCGCACCGCAGCGCAGCTCCGCACGGCAGGCTCCGCCGCCGACGCGGCCCGGCTGCGCTGCACCGAGCTGGACCGGCTGTCCGCGCGGGCCGACGCGGAGCTGCGCGCCCTGGGCCCGCTGCGCGCCGACTACGAGCGGGTGGCCCGGCTGGCCGCCCTCACCGCGGGCACCTCGGCCGACAACGGACGCCGCATGAGGCTGGAGTCGTACGTGCTCGCCGCGCGGCTGGAGCAGGTCGCCGCGGCGGCGACCCTGCGGCTGCTGCGGATGTCGGGCGGCCGGTACACCCTCGTCCACTCCGACGAACGCGCGGGCGGCCGCGGACGTTCCGGACTGGGGCTGCACGTGGTGGACGCCTGGACCGGCCGGGCCCGGGACACGGCCACCCTGTCCGGTGGCGAGACCTTCTTCGCCTCGCTCGCCCTGGCGCTGGGCCTGGCCGACGTGGTCACCGACGAGGCGGGCGGGATGCGGCTGGACACCCTCTTCATCGACGAGGGCTTCGGCAGCCTCGACGACCAGGCCCTGGACGAGGTGCTCGACGTACTGGACTCGCTGCGCGAGCGCGACCGCAGCGTGGGCATCGTCAGCCACGTCGCCGACCTGCGCACCCGTGTGCAGGCGCAGTTGGAGATCGTCAAGCAGCGCGGGGGCTCGGCCGTACGGCAGCGCACCGGCGGCGGCGCCGGTCCGGCGGCCTGAGCCCGGCACCGGTCCCGCCGACCGGGTCCCGGGCCCGTCTCACGGACTGAGCGGGCGTCGCGCCAGCGGCGAGGAATAGACGATGCTGGTGGTGACGGGGCCCAGGGCAGCGATCCTGCCGGTGATCTCCTCCAGGTGCGCCATGGACCGGGCCGCCACCTTCAGCACGAAGCAGTCGTCCCCCGTGACGTGGTGCGCCTCCAGGATCTCCGTGGCGACCTCCAGCAGGTCGTGGAACGGTTTGTAGTTGCCGTGCGGATAGCGCAGCCGGACCAGCGCGAGGATCGCCTTGCCCAGCTTCTCGTGGTCGACCACCGCCGTGTATCCCGTGATGATCCCGGCCTCTTCGAGGCGGCGGACCCGCTCGGTGACGGCGCTCGCCGACATGGAGACGGCGCGGGCGAGTTCGGCGAAGCTGGCCCGTCCGTCGTGCTGGAGGGCTTCGAGGATGCGCCAGTCGGTGGCGTCGGGGGAATAACCGGTCATCCTCCATGGATACCAGTGGAATCCACGGCCGATCAAGGAAAAGGCCGGGGAAACTCACTTCCCCGGATGATCAACCGATCGTAGATTTCTTGGCATGACGACGACGCAGAACACCACCGCCCCCGCCCCCGTCAACCCCGTGCTGCGGGTCCCGCCGGCCGCCCCGGCCGCGGCCGCCGCCTACTTCGCGGCCAGCCTGGCCTTCCACGCGGACGTGTCGGATGTCGCCGCCGCCTTCAAGGCGCACCGCGAGCAGGGCGCCGAACTGGGCTTCGTCCTGATCGACTCCCGCTCCACCCCGTCCTGGGACCAGGCGCACGTGCCCGGCGCGATCCACCTGCCCACCGCCCTCATCCCGGAGCAGGCGGAGAAGCTCCTCGACAAGAACGTCCCGGTCGTGACCTACTGCTGGGGCCCGGGCTGCAACGGCGGCACCCGCTCCGCGCTCGCCCTCGCCGAACTCGGCTTCCAGGTCAAGGAGATGCTCGGCGGGATCGAGTACTGGATCCGCGAGGGCTTCGAGGTCGAGACCTGGCAGGGCCCGCAGCAGCGCACCGAGGCCGACCCGCTGACCGCGCCCACCGACTCGGACGACTGCGGCTGCTGAGGCCGCGAGAACGCGCGACGCGGCTGCGAGAAGGACGCGAAAGCGCGGCCAAGCGCGGCGCACAGCGCGGCCGAGCGCGGCAGCGCCGTGAACGCCCGTGCAGGGCCCGCGAAAAGGCCGGTGGGCCGGCCGCCTTCACGAAGGCGGCCGGCCCACCGGCCGTTCACCGGTCCGACGAGACCCGGATCAGAGCTTGGACAGCTCGTCCACCAGGTCGTCCAGACCCAGCGAGCCCTGCGAAAGGGCCGCCATGTGCCAGGCCTTGAGGTCGAAGTCCTCGCCGTGCGCGGCCCGCGCGTTGTCGCGGCCCAGCAGCCAGGCCCGCTCGCCCAGCTTGTAGCCGATGGCCTGGCCCGGCATCGACAGGTAGCGGGTCAGCTCGCTCTCCACGAAGTCCCCCGGCCGGCCGCTGTGCAGGCCGAAGAACTCCTGCGCGAGGTCCGGGGTCCAGCGCTCGCCCGGCCGGAACGGCGAGTCCGCCGGGATCTCCAGCTCCAGGTGCATGCCGATGTCCACGATCACCCGGCAGGCGCGCATCATCTGGCAGTCCAGGTAGCCGATCCGCTGCTCGGCGTCCTTGAGGTAGCCCAGCTCGTCCATGAGCCGCTCCGCGTACAGGGCCCAGCCCTCGGCGTTCGCGCTGACGAGGCCCACCGTCGCCTGGTAGCGGGACAGCCGGTCGGCCACGTGCGTCCACTGCGCGAGCTGCAGGTGGTGGCCCGGCACGCCCTCGTGGTACCAGGTCGACACCAGGTCGTACACCGGGAACCGGGTCGCGCCCATGGTCGGCAGCCAGGTCCGGCCCGGCCGGGAGAAGTCCTCCGAGGGGTTGGTGTAGTACGGCGCCGCCGCGCCACCGGGCGGGGCGATGCACGACTCCACCCGGCGCACCCGCTCGGCGAGCTCGAAGTGCGTGCCGTCGAGCGCCTCGATGGCCTCGTCCATCAGGCCCTGGAGCCAGTCCCGGACCTCGTCCACGCCCTCGATGTGGGTGCCGTGCTCGTCGAGGTGCTTCAGCGCCTCCCACGGGCCCGCCCCCGGCAGGATCTTCGCCGCCTCGGTCTTCATCTCGGCGAGCAGCCGGTGGTACTCGGACCAGCCGTACGCGTACGCCTCGTCCAGGTCCAGGTCGGTGCCGTTGAAGTAGCGCGACCAGCGGGCGTACCGCTCGCGGCCCACGGTGTCCGGACGGCCCTCGACGGCGGGCGCGTACACGTCGCGCATCCAGTCGCGCAGGGCCACGACGGAGGCGGTGGCACCGGCGGCGGCCTCCGCCAGCTCGGCGCGCAGGACCTCCGGTCCGGCCGCCGCGAACTCCTCGAAGAAGGCCGGGTCCTCGGCCTCGCCCGCCCAGGCGGTCAGCTGGCCGATGAAGGTGGCCGTCGGCCGCGGGGCCCCGTACAGCTCGCGCTCCAGGCCGAGTTCCAGGCAGGAGCGGTAGCCCTCGAAGGCCGCCGGCACGGCGCGCAGGCGCTCCGCGATCGCCGCCCAGTCCTCCTCGGTCTCGGCGGGCGTGAGGGTGAACACCTCGCGCACCGAGTGCGCGGGGGAGTGGATGTTGCTGACGGCGCGGAGGTCCTCGTCGGCCTCGTGGACCGCGAGTTCGGCCGTCAGCCGCTCGCGCAGCAGCCGGCCGCAGCGGCGCTCGGCCTCGCTGTCGGCGCCCGGCAGCTGCTCGGCGGCGGTCAGCTTCTCCAGGGTGGTCCGCGCCAGCCGGGCCAGGGCCTCCCGGCCGGCCGGGGAGTAGTCGGGGAGCTTCGAGGAGCTCTCCGCGACACCGAGGTAGGTGCCGGTGATGGGGTCGAGCGCGATCAGGTCGTCCACGTACGCGTCGGCGACCTGGCGGGGCAGCTGGCTGCCGGAAAGGGTGTCTGACATGGGGACATCTTCGTACGAAGACGTCCCCCGCGTCACTACCGTTTCGACTCAGCCACCTGACGTACGGCCCGTTCCCCCGTCGGGGGCACTCCCCGGCCCAGGGTCTACGGCACGTGCGCGGCCGGTCCGGCGCCGGACCGGGAGCGTACGGGCGCGGCGGCGAGCCGCGCCGTGATCACCAGCGTGCCCTCCTCGATCTGGTAGTCGAGGGGCAGTCCCAGCCCGCGCATGGCCGCCACCATCCCGGTGTTGGAGGACTGGGTCACCGCGTAGACGCTGTCGCAGCCGGCCTCGACCGCGAGCGCGACCAGCCGGCGCAGGAGCTCGGAGCCGATGCCCCGGCGCTGCCACTCGTCCTCGATGAGCAGGGCCACCTCGGTCTCGTCGCCGTCCCACAGCAGGTGCCCGAGTGCGACCAGGCGGCCCGAGGCGGTCCGGACCGCGAGGGTGCGGCCGAAGCGCGGGCTGAGCAGGTGCGCGAGGTAGCGGTCGGCGTCCGCGACCGGGCCGTGGTAGCGCAGCCCGAGGGTGCGCTCGGAGCAGCGGTCGTGCATGGCGCGGGCGGCCGCGAGGTCCGCCGCGTCCGCGCGCCCCACCGTGATCTCGTTGCCCTCGGGCAGGGTCAGCACGTCCCGGCTGCGCGGCACCCGCGGACCGAGCCGCGCGTCCAGCTCCACCAGGGCGCGGGCCCGGGCGAACTCGGTGGGGGTGAAGGGGAGGTACGGGCGCTCGACGGTGATGACCCCGCCGGCCGGGTCGCGCAGCCGCATCACCGTCGTTTCGAGGACCCCCTCGACGGGCGCGAACACGCCGGACGGCCGACCGGACAGGGTGGTGGCCGGGATCGAGTGGATGGTGCAGCGGCCGAGCAGCTGCCGCA
Source organism: Streptomyces sp. NPDC030809 (assembly GCF_055572195.1). NCBI lineage: Bacteria > Bacillati > Actinomycetota > Actinomycetes > Kitasatosporales > Streptomycetaceae > Streptomyces > Streptomyces sp. NPDC030809. The sequence continues at coordinate 559,043 of NZ_JBVIDV010000001.1, read as the reverse complement.
GTGCGAGCGGGAGCTCCGCGGCGTCGAGCGCGGTGCGGGTGGCCAGGCCCAGGATCCGGGTGGGGGCGTCCACCAGGTCGTGCGCATCGGCCCGCTCGATCCAGGTGCTGCGGCCCCCGGCCCGGGCGACGACCCGGGACAGCTCGGCGGCCGGCAGCCCCTGGGGCGCGCGCAGCAGGAACTCGTCCACCGTGCCGTCGGCCAGCGGGTGCGTCTGGAGGGTCAGGATGTCCACCCGGCGGGCGGCGAGCGCCGTGCACAGGGCGGCCAGGCTGCCCGGCTGGTCCTTCACGGTGGTGCGCATCCGCCAGAGGGCGGTGGCGGCCGCCGGGTGCCCGGAGGCCGGGGCCCCGGCCTCCACTTCGGTACGGGCCTCGGCGCCGGCTGCCGGAGCGGCGCCGCCTGCCGGCTCCTCGGGCGGCGGGGCGTGGCTGTGGCGGCGGGCCCACCAGGTGTGGAACGCGGCGGCGACCAGCAGGGCCACCGCCGAGGCCACGAGCAGGACGGGACCGTCGGGGCCGTGCGCGACCGTGTTCGCGAGTGCGTCGGCCACGGCCACGGCGACGAAGAGCGCGGCGAGCTCGACGAGGTCGCGGCGCCAGTGGTGGCGCCGGTGGTGGTGCGCGGCGGCGGATGCGGATGCGGCAGGGGCGGCGGCAGGGGTACGGTCAGTCATGCACCCCACTCTCGGCAAGTGGTGTTGCGTGATCACGAACGCACTGTGACCGACTGGTTAAGTGTCGATCTGGCCGGTTTCGTCCAGTTTTCCGGCAGGTTTCCGCAGGCTGCGATCCCGCCCCGGACCGCCCCCGGACAGCCCTCGGGCCGCCTGCCGCCCGCGTACGTCCCCCGGTCCGGCCACTGCCCGCCCCGCCCCCGCGTACGTCCCCCGGCGAGGCTACTGCCCGACCCGCCCCGGCTCCAGGACCCGCGTGAAGAGCACCGCCCCGCCCTCCCTGCGCAGCCGCACGGTCAGCTCGCCGCTGTCCCCGTCGATGTCCACCTCACCGTAGTACGGCGGGTTTTCGGCCGGGGACATGTTCGCCAGCGGGGCGGACTCCACGAACACCCGCTCCGGACCGAAGGTGGCGTCCAACCGGCCGGCGGGGAAGCCCCCTGCGCCGATGGGTCCGGACACGAACTCCCAGAAGGGTGCGAAGTCCGAGAACGCGGCCCGCTCGGGGGCGTAGTGCTGGGCGGAGGTGTAGTGCACGTCGGCGGTCAGCCACACCGTGCCCGTGATCCGGCGGTGCTTGACGAACCGCAGCAGATCCGCGATCTGGAGCTCGCGGCCGAGCGGCGCCCCCGGATCCCCCTGGGCGACCGCCTCGAAGTCCACGGCCCCGTCCGGTACGACGATCCCCAGCGGCATGTCGGCGGCGATCACCTTCCAGACCGCCCGGGAACGCGCCAGCTCCCGCTTCAGCCAGGCCAGTTGCGCGGCCCCGAGGATCCCGACCGGATCCTCCGTCTGCCGCCCGGGGGAGTTGGCGTTGCGATGGGTCCGCATGTCGAGCACGAACACGTCGAGCAGTGGCCCGTGCCGCACCACCCGGTACATCCGGCCGCCGTCCGCACCGGAGCCGGGACCGCCCGCGGTGCCGTACGGCCCTCCCGGCGCGGGCGGGGCCGCGAAGTACTCGCCGAACGCCCGCCGGGCCCGGGCCGCGAGCAGGTCCACGTCCTTGACGGTGTAGCGCGGGTCGTCGAGGAGCTGCCCCGGGTACCAGTTGTTGCGCACCTCGTGGTCGTCCCACTGGGCGACGACCGGCACCTGCGCGTAGAAGGAGCGGAGGTTCCCGTCCAGCAGGTTGTAGCGGAAGGCGCCCCGGAACTCGTCCAAGGTCTCGGCCACCTTCGCCTTCTCCTCGGTGGTCACGTTGCGCCAGGTCCGGCCGTCCCGCAGGGCCACCGAGGGCTGGATCGGGCCGTCGGCGTACACCGTGTCCCCGCTGAAGAGGAAGAAGTCCGGGTCGAGGCGGCGCATCTCCTCGAACACCCGGTAGCCGCCCAGCTCGGGGTTGATGCCCCAGCCCTGCCCGGCCAGGTCCCCGGACCAGAGGAACCGGACCCCGGAGCGCCGCCGTTCGGGAACGGTCCGGAAGGTCCCGTACACCGGCTCGCCGGTGCGGCGCGGGTCGTCGGGGTCGGCGAGGAGCACCCGGTAGTGGACCTGCCGGCCGGGCGGCAGGCCGTGCAGGGCCGTGGTGCCGGTGAAGTCCGTACCGGGTCCCAGCAGGGGGCCGGTCCAGCGGCGCACCCCGTGCCGGAACGTTTCGGTGGGTGCCGTCTCGACCATCATCCGGGCCGGGCGGTCCGCCCGTACCCACACCAGCGCGGAACGGGCGGTCACGGCCCCGGTCTGGGTGCCCCAGAGGGCCTGCGGGCGGCCGCCGAGCGCGAGCGCCGGAGCGGCGGCGGCCAGAGCGCTCCCGGCCGCGGGCAGGGCCAGTGCGGCAGGAGCGGCCAGCGAGCCGCGCAGCAGCGAGCGGCGTGCGGGACCGGGGGCGACGAGGGGATCGGGCTGCGGCATCGGGGCGCCTCCTGGGACGGGTGCGCCCAGTCTCGCGCCGGGGGAGCGGGAGCCGGCGAAGCCCGGGGGAAGCGTGGGTGAACAGCAGCCGGACGGGGGCGGGGCGGGGGTGGGCGCCCGGTGGGCCGACCGCCCGGTGGGCCGGCTGCGTGACGTGCACGGCCGCCCACGGGCACCGGCCGCCGAGGTGGTCGACCGGCCAGGGGGAGCGACCGGCCGGCGATCCGGGTGTCCGTCAGCCGGCGTCCGCAGTCCGGGCCGTGTCCGCGATCACCCGGGACACCAGCGCCGGGTCGTCGTTCATCGGCACGTGTCCGCAGCCCGGCAGCCGCACCAGCCGGGCGCCGGGCAGCGTGTGCTTGGCCCGGACCCCCTGACGGCGCAGCAGCAGCCGGTCCCGGCTGCCCCAGGCGATGGTCACCGGCAGTCCGGGAACGTCCTCCGTGAACCGCACCGACCGGCCCGCCGCCAGGGTCGGCGCGAACCCGGTCGCCCCGCGCAGGGCCAGCGTCTCGGCGACCACGGCCTCCGGGGCCCGGCGGCCGGGGCGGGCGTAGATGGCGCCCGTGAGGGCAGCCCGGCCGGCGCTGCTGCGGGACAGCAGTTCCATCGCGGGCCGCGGCAGGGCGAGGGCCCCGGCGCGCAGCGCGACCAGGGCGAGGAAGGCGTACAGGCGTTCGCCTTCGCTCCAGAACCCGGCCGGGGCGAGCGCCGTCACCGAACGCACCAGCCCGCGGCGGGCCATCTCGAGCGCGAGCAGCCCGCCCAGGGAGTTGCCCGCCACGTGCGGGCGGTCCAGGCCCAGCGCCGCGCACAGCGCGCCCAGCGCGGGGGCCACCGTGTCCAGGTCGTACGGCACCCCGTCGGGCAGCGGCGCGGACGCGCCGAAGCCCGGCAGGTCCACGGCCACCACCTCGTACTCCGCGGCGAGGATGTCGAGCACCGGCTCCCAGGCCTGGAGGTGGTGGCCGATGCCGTGCAGCAGCAGGAGGGGTTCGCCGGAGCCGCGCCGCTCGTAGGCGACCGTGGTCTTCTGCGACCCCGTTGCGGAGTCGACGGCGAACGAGACCGTGGCGGTGGCGGTCATACGGCTGCTCCTCGGCGCGGGGCGGTCGGGCCGGCGGGACTGGGCCGCCGGGCCTGTGAGACGTACCGTCAGCAATCATTACCGCTGGGTAGGTTGGACTTCAAGGGGCAGGATGGGCTGATGGCAGTTGACACCGATACCGACCTCGCCGCGGACGAGTTCGAGAAGCACCGCTCCCTGCTCACCGGCGTGGCCTACCGCATGCTCGGCAGCCTCGCCGACGCCGAGGACGTCGTACAGGAAGCCTGGTTCCGCTGGACCGGCACCGACCGCGCCGAGGTGCGCGAGGTCCGCGCGTACCTCGTCCGGACCACCACCCGGCTCGCGATCGACCGCCTGCGGCACCTCCAGTCCCGGCGCGAGTCGTACGTCGGCCCCTGGCTGCCCGAGCCGCTGGCCACCGACTTCGCCTCGCCGGGGGCGGCGGACGGGGCCGAGCGCGCGGTCCTGGCCGAGTCGGTCTCCCTCGCGGTGCTCGTCGTGCTCGAATCGCTCTCCCCGCTGGAGCGGGCCGTCTTCGTGCTCCGCGAGGCCTTCGGCTTCTCGTACGCGGAGATCGCCGCCACCCTCGACCGTGCCGAGCCGGCCGTCCGTCAGCTCGGAGCCCGCGCCCGCAAGCACGTGGACGCCCGCAAGCCCAGGTACGACGTGGACCCCGTGCAGCGGCAGCAGCTGACGGAGGGCTTCCTCGCGGCGGCCGGCGGCGGGGACCTGGCGGGACTGATGGAACTCCTCGCCCCGGACGCGTGCCTCGTCGCGGACAGCGGCGGCAAGTCCCGCGCGCCGAAGCGGATCATCGAGAGCGCCGACAAGGTCGGCCGCTTCCTGTTCGGGATCGCGCAGAAGCCGCTGCCCGACCTGTCCTACCGTTTCATGGAGCTCAACGGCGCTCCGGCCGTCGTCGTGCTCTCCGCCGGCAAGCCCGACACGGTGGTCCAGATCGAAATCCGGGACGGCCGTATCCAGAGTGTGTACATCCTGCGAAATCCGGACAAGCTGGCCTTGATCGCCGTTTGACGGCTTCATGTGCTCGTGTAACCAGCTGGTGCCCCGTGTCCGTGTGACGCGGGGCACTCCGCATTTCTGCGCCTTTGCACTCCGCAAGAACATCCTGTGAACGGCCTGATACGTACGTCCGGGGCGGCCCCCGAAGGTACGAGGATTGGTCTTGACCAAGGGGGTGTCCCGCCCTATGGTCGCAGGGATAGTGCAGGAACCTTTAATAAATAAGGGCGCGGAACTGCCGCGGCGACGCGGCGTCTGCAGGAGGAGTCAGGGTGGGGACCACGCAGCTCGAATCGGTACCGGAGCCGAAGTACTGGCACCTGAAGACCGTGCTCAGCGAGGCGCTCGACCAGGACTTCGCCGTGGGCGAGGTCCTTCCCAACGAGCGTGAGCTCGCCGCCCGTTTCGGCGTCGCCCGCGCCACCCTCCGGCAGGCCCTGGAGCAGCTGGAGCTGGAAGGCCGGCTGCAGCGCCGCCGCGGTGTCGGCACCACCGTCGCCCCGCCGCGGGTCGGCGTGGACGTCGGCGGCGCCCGGCGCAGCTGGCCCGGCGAGGCCGGGGACGGCTGGCAGCCGGTGGACGCCGCCGAGACGCGGCCGTCCGCGGCCGTCGCCCGCCTCCTCGGCGTGGCCACCTCGGAAACCGTGCACACCGTACGCCGCACCCGCGTCACCGAGGGCCAGCCGGTGGCCGCCGAGCTGCTGTACATCCCGGCCGGCTCGGTCATCGGCCTCTCCGGGATCGACGCCCCCTCGGGACCGGCCCGCGCCCGCGCCGTGCTCCGCGAGCTCCAGCGCCTGGAACTGCTCGGCCAGGACCGCGCCGTGGAACTCGGCTCGGCCCGCGCGGACGACGCCAAGGAACTGGACCGCCTCCCCGGCGCCCCCGTCCTGGTGGTCACCACCCGCTACTTCACCGCCACGGGCACCGCCGCCGTCTCGGTCGCCACCTACCGCGCCGACACCTGCCGCCTCACCTTCGGCGCCTCAGGCACCGTCGAAATAGAAGAAAACCCCCACCCCCAGGCCTCCTGACCCCTGGCCTCCTGACGCCCGAGGCCCTTGCCCCGAGGCCTCCGGGCCCCGGCGCCTCCCGATGCCCCGGCGCCTCCCGATGCCCCGGGCTCTGGACCCCCAGGCCTCCTGGCCCCCGGGGCTCCTGACCCGCAGGCCTCCTGACTCCCAGGCCTCCTGGCCCCCGGGGCTCTTCAACCCCGGGCCGCCGGGCCGAGGCGCCTGGGCCTCCCGTCCCCGGGGCTCTTGACCGCCAGGTCTCCGGGCTCCGGCCTCCGGCCTCCGTGGGGGCTCCTGCCCCCCCGTGGGCTCTTGACCCCGCGGGCGGCGGCGCGCGTTGACCCGGGGCGGGCGGGCGCCGGGTGGCGAGACGCGTCCGGACGGGGGCGGGCCGGATGGTGAGGCGCGTCCGGCCTGAGGCATGTGGGCGCCAGGTGGTGAGGCGCGTCTGGCCTGAGGCACGTGGGGGTCGGGCGGCGAGGTGCGTCGGGCCCGAGGCGGGTTGGGGGCCGCGTCTCAGCGGCGGGCCGTCACCGTCTTCTCGACGGCGAACAGCTCTTCCTCCACGTGGTCCAGCGCCAGCCGCAGCGCCCCCGTGGCCACGGCGGCCTCGCCGAGCAGCGACAGGGCCACCCTCGGCGGCCGCAGGCAGTAACGCGCCAGCTCCTGACGGAGCGGTTCCAGTACGCCGTCCAGCCCGGCCGCCCAGCCGCCGACCACGACCAGCTCCGGGTCGATGGCCAGCACCAGCGCCGCGACGTCGTGCACCAGGCGCTGGATGAACCGCTCCACCGCCGCCACCGCCCGCACGTCCCCGCGCCGGGCCTCCGCGAAGACCTTCGCCACGGCCTGCTCGTCGAGCGGGTGCAGCGGCTCGCCGGTGGTCGACAGCAGCCGCTCCGGAGTCGCGCCCCGCCCGAGCAGGTGCAGGGCGCCGATCTCCCCGGCTGCTCCGCCGAAGCCCCGGTGCAGCCGCCCGCCGATCAGCGAACCGGCCCCCGGGCTGAGCCCGGCCATGACGAACACCACGTCGTCGGTGTCCTGCGCCGCACCCTTCCAGTGCTCGGCGACGGCCGCCGCGTTCGCGTCGTTCTCCACGTGCACCGGGCACCGGAACGAGCGGCGCAGCCGCTCGCCCAGCGGCAGTCCGGTCCAGCCCGGCAGGGCCGTGCCGAGCCGCACCGTGCCGTCCGCCTCGACGATCCCGGGACTGCCGACACCCACGGCTCGCAGGGAATCCCGCGGTACGCCGGCCCGCCGCAGCAGATCGGCCACGGTCGCCCTGACCTTCTCCAGCCGCTCATCGCTGGAGGCGGTCTCGGCGACCTCCTTGGTGCCGGCGCCGATCACCCGGCCGTCCAGCCCGGACAGCAGGGCCGCCACCCGGTGCGAGCCGATCTCGATCCCCAGCAGATGGCCGGCCTCGGTACGGAAGCGGAACCTCCGCGCGGGCCTCCCCTGCCTGCGGGCGCCCTCCTCGGCAACGGCCTCGACCACCAGGCCGGTGGCCATGAGCCCCTCGACCACCCCTTCGACGGTCGGCCGGGACAGGCCGGTCACCCGGGTCAGGTCGGTCAGTGTCGGCGATCCGGCCGCGCGCAGCGCGCGCAGCACCACGGCGGAATTGATCCGCCGGAGCAGAGAGGGATCCCCGCCGGTCAGCTGCCCCAACGTGTGTCCTCCCAGCTCGTGCACCTGTCAGCCCGGATGGTACTGCGCCACCGGACCTGCGGCGAGGAGCAGGGGGTGCCCCGGGCTCAGGCGGGAGCCACGAACCCCGACTCGTACGCCGCGATCACCGCCTGCGTGCGGTCCCGGGCCCCCAGCTTCGCCAGCACCGCGCTGACGTGGCTCTTGACCGTCTCCGTCCCCACGTACATCTCCGAGGCGATCTCCGCATTCGACAATCCGCGCGCCATCAGCCTCAGCACCGCCTCCTCCCGTTCCGTGAGGGCCGCCCGCTCCAGCGCCTGCCGGGCCGCCTTGTTTCCGTACTCCGCTGCCAGCGCCCGGACCGCGGCCGGGAACAGCAGCGTCTCCCCCTCGGCCACCAGTCGCACCGCGTGCACGATCTCCGCCGGCCGGGCCCGCTTCAGCAGGAATCCGTCGGCCCCCGCCCGCAGGGCCTGGTAGACGTACTCGTCGTTCTCGAAGGTGGTCACGACCAGGATCTTCGGCGGCGAGTCCACTGTCCGCAGCACCGCCCGGGTGGCCTCGATCCCGTCCAGGAGCGGCATCCGCACGTCCATGGCCACCACGTCCGGCCGCAGCTGCCGCACCAGCGGCACGACCGCCGCTCCGTCCGCGGCCTCGCCCACCACCTCGATGTCGGGCTGCGCTTCGAGTACTGCGCGCAGTCCCGCGCGCACGAGGGGCTCGTCGTCGACGAGGAGTACGGTGACCGCCATTCGGTCAGCCTATGCGCTCCAGCGGAAGCCGGGCGGACACCCGCCACTCGCCGGCACGCGGACCGGTCTGCGCCTCCCCGCCGAGCAGCGCGGCCCGCTCCCGTATGCCCCGCAGCCCTCTGCCTCCTCCCTTCAGCCACATCGGTTTGTCATCCGGAAGCGGATTGCTCACCTCCAACTCCAGTTCATCCAGGCTCACATCGACCCTCACCCGCACCGGTACCGGACCGCAGTGCCGCAGCACGTTCGTCAGGGCTTCCTGCAAGATCCGGTAACCCTCTCTGCTCACCGGATCGGGCAACCGGTCCATACGGCCGGACAGTTCGGCATCCACCTCGACCCCCGACCCGCGGGCCGACTCGAGCAGCCGGTCGGCCTCCGCCAAGGTGGGGCCCTTCGAAGGCCGCTGCCCGGACTCCCGCAGCACCCGCAGCACCCGCTCCAGATCTTCCAGCGCCGCCCGGCCCGTCTCCTCGATCGCCCCCAGCGCCCGCTCGGTGAACTCCGGATCGCCCGCAGCGCGGGCCGCACCCGCCTGGACCACCGCCACGGTCAGGGCATGTCCGATGGAATCGTGCAGCTCCCGCGCGATGCGCGTCCGCTCCAGAAGCTGTGCGGTGCGCTCTTCGAGCCGGGTCAGCCGCTCCGCGGCCGAAGGCCCGAGCAGCCGGCGGGCGATCCCGGTCACCACCTCCCCGAGCAGGACGACCAGCACGAGCAGGAGCACCAGCGGAACCGGTGACAGCACGGCCGCGGCCCACCGCGGCAGCCCTGCCGGCACCAGATCCACGTCACCCACCGGATGCCCGACGGCCACACCCACCAGCTCCACCGTGAGCGCGGGCAGCCACACGGTGGCGAACATGGTCGCGGCACCCAGCAGGATCCGTATCTCCAGCCACAGCACCGTCCGCCACCGGTCCGCCCAACTGCCTGCCGAGGCAGCGGATATGGCGTCCTGCCCGGTCGTCCCGTGGGCGATCAGCAGGTACCGGGCCTGGAGGCCCTCGGCCAGGCGTACCCACGGCAGCAGTCCGAGCGGGGCTATCAGGAGGGCGGGCAGCAGGGGGTACCGGGGGAACACGAACATCCACACGGCGTAGAACAGGGTGGGCACGAACAGGTGGAACCAGCGTGCGTAGGTGACCGGCTGCACCGGTGCACGAAGGAATCTGGACATGCCGACATCGTGCCAGCGCCCCGGCCGGCCACGTCTCCCCCGCACGGGGGAGACGAACCCCCCGCGCGGGGGAGGAGGGGGGCCGGGGGCGACGGCCAACCTTGGACCCATGAAGAACATCGAGATCCGAGAACTCACCAAGGCATACGGCAAGACCCGCGCCGTGGACGGGCTGTCGTTCACCGTCCGGCCCGGCCGGGTCACCGGCTTCCTCGGCCCGAACGGAGCCGGCAAGTCCACGACCATGAGGCTGGTCCTCGGCCTCGACCGGCCCGGTTCGGGCAGCGCCACCATCGGCGGAAGGGCGTACACCAGCTTCTCCCGCCCGCTGAGGGAAGCGGGTGCGCTGCTCGACCCGCAAGCCGCCCACGGCTCCCGCAGAGCTCGCGACCACCTGCTGGCCCTTGCGGTCAGCAACGGGATTCCCCCCGGCCGAGTCGACCAGGTCCTCGAGGAGACGGGCATCGCCGCGGTGGCCCGCAAGCGCATCAAGGCGTTCTCCCTCGGGATGCGCCAGCGCCTGGGGATCGCCGCCGCGCTCCTCGGCAACCCCGGCGTCCTGATGCTGGACGAGCCGGCCAACGGCCTGGACCCGGAGGGAATCATCTGGATCCGGGAGCTAATGCGGCGACTCGCCTCGGAAGGACGCACGGTCCTGGTCTCCAGCCATCTCATGGCGGAGACCGCGGCAGTGGCCGACCACCTGGTGGTCCTCGGTCGCGGCAGGCTGCTCGCCGACATGCCCATGGAGGCCTTCATCGACGCGCACAGCACCCCCCGGGTCCGCATACGCACCACCGAACCAGGGCGGCTGCGCGCAGCGCTCGGCCGGGAGGGCCGACTGCTGGTGGAGGCAGAAGGCGCCGGCTGGACCGTGGACGGCATACGGGCCGGAGAAGTGGGGGCCCTCGCCGCCCGAGAGGGCATCCCCCTGCTGGAACTCGGCGATGAACGGGCTTCCTTGGAACAGGCCTACCTCGACCTGACTTCCGACCACGCCCCGTTCGCGTCCGCCGCCCCGTCCGTTGCCCAGGAGGTCTGAACGATGCCCACCAACGCCCTGCCCCTCAGGCCCGTCCTGCACTCCGAGTGGATCAAGATACGGTCCGTCCGGGCCTCGTTCGGCTCGATCCTGTCCATTCCGCTGGTCACGGTCGGGATCACCCTTCTGGTGAGCGCCACCGTCGGCCACGACGAGGCAGACAGCCTCGGTCCTGACCGGCTCTCCGGCGCCTTCTACGCCCTCAACTTCGGCCAGATAGCCGCCATCGTGCTCGGCACCACGGCCCTGTCCGCGGAGTTCCACAACGGTGCGCTGCGCACCACCCTCACCGCCGTGCCGGACCGCACGCGCTTCTTCCTGTCGAAGGTCGCAGTCCTGGGTCTCGCGGCACTGGCTGCCGGTCAGGCCGCCACGTTCGTGTCCTTCCTGGGCGGCCAGGCCCTCATGGGATCCGACGCCGTGCGCCTCGGTGATCCGGGCGCCCTGCGGGCGACCGTCGGGGGAGGGATCTACCTGGCGCTGATGGCCCTGTTCGCGGCCGGCCTGACGGCGGTGCTGAGGAGCGGGGTGGCCGTTCTCGGCATCCTCATACCGTTCATCCTCATCGTGTCCTTCGTCGTGGGGGACATAGCCGGCGGCGCCGCGCGGTATCTCCCGGACCGGGCCGGGCAGCTCGTGCTCCAGCAGGATCCGCCGGGTGCGCTGGGGCCCTGGGCAGGGCTCGGGGTGCTGGCCCTGTGGGCGGTGGCGGCACTCGTCGCGGGCTGGGCCGCCGTTCGGCGCCGGGACGCCTGACGGCAGACCAGTTGTCAGTGCCTCAGGGTTTACTGACGACATGACCACGCCACAGCATCTCGACACGATCGCACGGCTGCTTGCACGGGAATTTCCCGGCGGTCACGGCCGGTCGCCGGAAGCGTGGAGCGGCCCCGGATTCCACCTGGCGGAGCTGGGCAAGCCCCGGCCGGTCGAGCAGGTGGACCCGGCCGTGGAGGCCGAGCGTACGGGGCAGGTCTCCGCCGAGTACGGGGCGCTGGAGGAGGCGCTGACGGCACGCTGGGGAGAGCCGCAGGTGTTCGGCGTCACCACGATGCGGGAGTGCACTGCGGGGGAGGAAGAGATACCGGAGCCCTGGTTCACGATCTGCGGGGTCACCGATCACGTGCACCTGTGGCGGGCCGGGGAGCGGTGGCTCGTGCTCTGCGCCGGTCAGTGGGGACCCGGACAGCCCCACGTGCTGCTGACCGCGGTCACGGTCGTGGATCCGCCGTAGCGGCGGAGCGCAGGCGGGCGTACTCCTCCGCCATCGACTCGGCCGTCCAGTGGGCGTTGAGGCCGCTGGGATTGGGCAGGGCCCAGATGCGGGTGGATCCGATCGTCCGCTCCTGCGGACCGATCTGGGCCCGGCGTTCGCCGAAGGCCGTGCGGTAGGCGGTGACGCCGACGACGGCCAGCCACTGCGGCCGGAGGCGCTCCACCTTCGCCGTCAGGATGCGGCCGCCCTCGCGGAACTCCTCGGCGGTGAGTTCGTCGGCGCGGGCCGTGGCCCGGGCCACGACGTTGGTGATGCCGAGCCGGTAGGACAGGAGTTCCTCCTGCTCTTCCGGTGCCAGGCGGCGAGGGGTGAAGCCGGAGAGGTGCAGTACCGGCCAGAAGCGGTTGCCGGGGCGGGCGAAGTGGTGGCCCGTCGCGGCGGAGAGGAGGCCTGGATTGATACCGCAGAAGAGCACGCGGAGACCGCCCGCGACCACGTCCGGCAGGACGCGGTCACGGGCGGCGGAGAGCTCCTCGGGCGTCAGAGGATCGACCCCGGCGTGTACCCGGCGGCGGCCGGGTGCTGCTTGGCGATCTCCTCGATGCGGGAGACCACGGTGGCGACCTGGTCGCCGGCCGCGCCCGTGAAGGACAGCTTGTCGGCCATCAGGCCGTCCAGCTGGGCACGGTCGAGCGGGATGCGGTCGTCGGCGGCGAGCTTGTCCAGCAGCTCGTTGCGCTCGGCGCCCTGCTCGCGCATCGCGAGCGCAGAGGCCACCGCGTGCTCCTTGATCGCCTCGTGCGCGACCTCGCGGCCCACGCCCGCCCGCACCGCGCCCATGAGGACCTTGGTGGTGGCGAGGAAGGGGAGGTAGCGGTCGAGCTCGCGGGCGACGACGGCGGGGAAGGCGCCGAATTCGTCGAGGACCGTCAGGAAGGTCTCCAGTAGGCCGTCGAAGGCGAAGAAGGCGTCCGGCAGGGCCACGCGGCGGACCACGGAGCAGGACACGTCGCCCTCGTTCCACTGGTCGCCGGCCAGCTCGCCGGTCATCGAGGCGTAGCCGCGCAGGATGACCATGAGGCCGTTCACGCGCTCGCAGGAGCGGGTGTTCATCTTGTGCGGCATCGCGGAGGAGCCGACCTGGCCGGGCTTGAAGCCCTCGGTGACCAGCTCGTGGCCGGCCATCAGGCGGATCGTCTTGGCGACCGAGGAGGGGGCCGCGGCCAGCTGCACCAGGGCGGTGACCACGTCGTAGTCGAGAGAACGGGGGTAGACCTGGCCGACGGAGGTGAAGGCCTGCGCGAAGCCGAGGTGGGCGGCGATGCGCTGCTCCAGCTCGGCGAGCTTGGCGGCGTCCCCGCCGAGCAGGTCGAGCATGTCCTGCGAGGTGCCGACCGGGCCCTTGATGCCGCGCAGCGGGTAGCGGTTCAGGAGGTCCTCGAGGCGGCCGTAGGCGACCAGCAGCTCGTCGGCGGCGGTGGCGAAGCGCTTGCCCAGGGTCGTGGCCTGCGCGGCCACGTTGTGGGAGCGGCCGGCCATGACCAGCTCGGCGTACTCGCCGGCCAGCTTGCCGATGCGGGCGAGAACGGCGACCGTGCGGTCGCGGACCAGTTCGAGGGAGAGCCGGATCTGCAGCTGCTCGACGTTCTCGGTCAGGTCGCGGGAGGTCATGCCCTTGTGGACGTGCTCGTGGCCGGCGAGGGCGTTGAACTCCACGATGCGGGCCTTCACGTCGTGGCGGGTGACCTTCTCGCGCTCGGCGATGGAGGCGAGGTCGACCTGCTCCAGGACGCGCTCGTAGTCGGCGAGGGCCGCGTCCGGCACCTCGATACCGAGGTCCTTCTGCGCACGCAGCACGGCGAGCCACAGCCGACGCTCCAGCGTCACCTTGTACTCGGGGGACCACAGGACGGCGAGCTCCGCGGAGGCGTAGCGGCCGGCCAGGACATTGGGGATGCGGGGCTTGGCTGTCACGTGTACGGATTCTACTGTCGATTCACGCAGGCCAGCGCCCCGCCCCTGTTTGTGGCTAGCTACGAGAGCGGCGTCTCATAGGGCAGCAGTTCCGGCCGCTTGGCAGGGAGGCCGTCCCCCGAGGAGCGGCCCGACAGCCGCCGGCCGATCCACGGCAGGAGGTGCTCGCGGGCGAAGCGGAGGTCGCTGGTCCGGCGTGCGGCCCAGGCCTGGGGGCGGGCCGGGGGCAGCGGGGCCTGCCACTCCGCCTCTGCCGGCAGGCCCAGGGTCTGCCAGACGGCCTCGGAGACCCGGCGGTGACCCTCCGCGGTCAGGTGCAGCCGGTCCACGTCCCAGAGCCGGGGGTCGCCGAGCACGGGGGCGCCGTACAGGTCCACGACCAGGGCGCCGTGGCGCGCGGAGAGCTCGTCGACCACGGAGAAGAGCTCCTCCATCCGCGGCCGGAAGCGTTGCATCACCGGGCCCTCGCGGCCCGGGGAGCGCATGAGCACGAGCCGGTTGCAAGCCGGTGCCAGGCGTTCCACGGCCTCCTCCAGGAGGCCACGCACCCGGCCCATGTCGCACTTGGGCCGGAGTGCGTCGTTCAGCCCGCCGACCAGCGTGATGACGTCGGGCTTCATGGCCGCCGCCGCGTCCACCTGCTCGTCGACGATCTGGCCGATCAGCTTCCCGCGGACCGCGAGGTTCGCGTAGCGGAACCCCGGTTCCCGTGCGGCGAGCCGGGCGGCCAGCAGGTCGGCCCAACCGCGGTAGGAGCCGTCGGGCAGCCGGTCGGACATTCCCTCGGTGAAGGAGTCCCCGACCGCGACGAGACTGGTGTACGACGCATTCATCTCCATGGCGCCTGCGATGTTACCGCGCGGTTCCCGGGCGTGGCGGATCCCCGTCGCGGCGGACCGGGAACCGCGCGCAACTCAGGTGGAGGCGGGCTTGCCGAACAGCTCCCGCAGCACGTCCTCCATCGTCACCAGGCCCGCCAGCCCGCCGTCCGGGCCCAGCACGGCCGCCAGGTGGGTCCGGCTGCGCCGCATCGCGGTCAGCACGTCGTCGAGCGGGGTCTCCGCCCGTACCTGGGCGATCGGCCGCAGGGCCGACAGCGGGAACGGGTCCTCGCGGTCCACCGCGTCCAGGGTGTCCTTGACGTGGAGGTAGCCGAGGATGCCGCGGCGGCCGTCCACCACCGGGAAGCGGGAGTAGCCGGAGGCCGCCGACAGCCGCTCCAGGCCCGCCGGGGTGACCCCCTCCCGGGCCACGACCACCCGCTCCGCCGGCAGCACGACATCGGCCACCGGCCGGCGGCCCAGCTCCAGGGCGTCGTGCAGGCGCTCGCTCGCCCGGCCGTCGATCAGCCCGGCGTCGCTGGAGTCCTTCACGATCCGGGCGAGCTCGTCGTCCGAGAAGGTGGCGGACACCTCGTCCTTCACCTCCACCCGCAGCAGCCGGAGCAGGGCGTTGGCGAAGGCGTTGATCGCGAAGATCACCGGCTTCAGGGCCCGCGTCAGCGCCACCAGCGGCGGGCCGAGGAGGAGCGCGGTGCGCACCGGCTCGGACAGGGCCACGTTCTTGGGCACCATCTCGCCGAACAGCATGTGCAGGTACGTCGCCAGCGCCAGGGCCACGACGAAGGAGATCGCGTGGGTGACCCCCTCCGGCACGCCGACCAGGTCGAACAGCGGGGTGAGCAGGTGGGCGATGGCCGGCTCGGCGACCACGCCGAGCACGAGGGTGCACAGCGTGATGCCCAGCTGGGCCGCCGCCATCAGCGCCGACACGTGCTCCAGGCCCCACAGCACGCTGCGGGCCCGCCGGTCGCCTTGGTCGGCGTGCGGTTCGATCTGGCTGCGCCGGACCGAGATCAGCGCGAACTCCGCGCCGACGAAGAAGGCGTTGACGACCAGGGTCGCCAGGCCGATCAGCAACTGGATCGCGGTCATCGGCCCTGCTCCGTCCGGGGTGCGTCGGTGCCGTCGGGTTCGGCGTCCACCGGCACGTGCAGCAGCACGCGCGCGGCGCGGCGGCCGGAGGCGTCGACCACGTCGAGCCGCCAGCCGTGCAGCTCCAGCGTGTCCCCGACCGCCGGAATCCGGCCGAGCTCGGTCGCGATGAGCCCGGCCAGGGTCTCGTACGGGCCGTCGGGCACGCGCAGTCCTATCCGCTCCAGCTGGTCGGTGCGGGCCGCGCCGTCGGCGGAGTACAGTCGGCGGCCGCCGGCATCGGTGCCCGCCGGGGCAAGGTCGGGGGTCTCGTGCGGGTCGTGCTCGTCCCGGACCTCGCCCACGACCTCCTCGACGATGTCCTCCAGGGTGGCCACGCCCGCGGTGCCGCCGTACTCGTCGATCACCACGGCCATGGTCCGGCGGCCGGAGAGGCGGTCGAGCAGCCGGTCCACGGTGAGGGACTCGGGCACCAGCAGCGGTTCGCGCAGCAGCTTGGAGACCGGGTAGCCGTGGCGCTCCTCGGCCGGCAGGGCCAGGACGTCCTTGATGTGGACGGTGCCCACCACGGTGTCGAGGCTGCCCCGGTAGACGGGGAAGCGCGACAGGCCGGTGGCCAGCGTCGCGTTGGCGACGTCCTCGGCGGTGGTCTGCACGTCGAGCGCGGTGACCTGCACCCGCGGGGTCATGACGTTCTCGGCGGTCAGGTCGGCGAGGTTCAGGGTGCGCACGAACAGCTCGGCCGTGTCCTTCTCCAGGGCGCCGGCCTTGGCCGAGTGCCGGGCCAGGGCCACCAGCTCCTGCGGGCTGCGCGCGGAGGCCAGCTCCTCGGCCGGCTCCATGCCGAGTCGGCGGACCATGTGGTTCGCCGTGTTGTTCAGGTGCCGGATGAAGGGCCCGAAGGCCTTGCTGAAGAGCCGCTGCGGGGTGGCCACCCGCTTGGCGACCGCCAGCGGGGAGGAGATGGCCCAGTTCTTCGGCACGAGCTCGCCGACGACCATCAGGACGACGGTCGAGAGCACGGTGCCGAGGAGCAGGGCGGTGGTCGATGCGGTGCCCGCCGAGAGCCCGATCGACGCGAAGGGGCGCTCCAGCAGGGCGGCGATCGAGGGCTTGGCGATCATGCCGATGACCAGGCCGGTCACGGTGATGCCCAGCTGGGCCCCGGAGAGCTGGAAGGTGAGGTTGCGGCTGGCGGCGAGGGCGCTCTCGGCGCCCCGCTCGCCGCGCTCCGCAGCCCGTTCGAGCTCCGCCCGCTCGACGGTGGTCAGCGAGAACTCGGCCGCGACGAAGGCTCCGCAGGCGAGGCAGAGCAGCAGGGCCACGATGAGCAGGAGGACTTCGGTCATCGGTTCACCTCCGTCCCAGGATCGGCCAGGGGGAGGTGTCGTGCGCGATGTCGGGTACTGGGAGGCTCGCCCATGGGCGGACGCTCACACCTTTCACAGGGTTCGGATGTCCCCTACAGGGTAAAGGACGGGCAAAGTGAATGCGCGGGCCGGGCTGCCCCGCCTCAGTCCGCCAGCGGCTTGACCCAGCGCGTCCAGTGCTCCTCCGGGTGGTAGCCCGCGGCCCGCCAGGCCTGCCGGGCGCGCTCGTTCCGGTCGAGGACCATCGCATCGCCCCGCCGCCCGCCGAGCCGGACGAAGCGCTCCTCGGCCGCGGCGAGCAGCGCCGTCGCCACACCCTGGCGCCGGTGGCCGGGGTGCACCGCCAGCCGGTAGAGATGGCACCGCCAGCCGTCGAAGCCGGCGATCACCGTGCCCACGAGTTCCTCGCCGCGCTCGGCCAGCAGGAGGGCCCCGGGGTCGCGGCCGATCAGCCCGGCGACCCCGTCCGGGTCGTCGCTGATGCTCGTGCCCTCGGCGGCGGCGCTCCAGAAGGCGAGTACGGCGGTGAGCTCGTCGGGCCGGGCGGTCCTGATGCGAAGATCGTTCATACGGTCATCCCAGCATCGCGGGCGCGTCCGCGGCCAGCGGATTCCGCATGCCGGACGGGCCCCGGCCCGCAGGTCGGCCGCCCGGACGGATGGGGAAGACCG
Organism: Streptomyces sp. NPDC030809; assembly: GCF_055572195.1. Classification (NCBI taxonomy): domain Bacteria; kingdom Bacillati; phylum Actinomycetota; class Actinomycetes; order Kitasatosporales; family Streptomycetaceae; genus Streptomyces; species Streptomyces sp. NPDC030809. Next base: position 541,610 of record NZ_JBVIDV010000001.1, on the reverse strand, counting down.
GACAGGGAGGTCCGGACGGGGAGGTTCCGCCTAGGAGGTCCGGGCTGTACGTCAGCCCGCGCGCCGGCGGGCCGTGCCGAGGACGCAGTACGAGTTGGGGAAGGCGGGGCCGCGTTCCGGCACGCGCAGTCCGCGCTGGGCGGTGATGTCGAATCCGGCCGCTTCCAGGGCGGCCAGGGTGTCGCGCGCCGTGTGGCAGCCGCCGAACAGCCGCGGCCACACCGTGCGGTCCAGGCCGCGCTGTACGGCGGCCATGCCGGGGCCGGGCGCGAGGCCGTGTTCGAAGAAGCGCACCTCGCCGCCGGGCCGCAGCACCCGGCGCAGCTCGGCCAGCGAGCGCGGCAGGTCCCGTACGGTGCACAGCACGAGGGAGCAGACGGCGGCGTCGAAGGCCTCGCTCTTGACGGGCAGCGCCTCGGCGGCGCCGGGCACCACGTCCACCGGCACCTCCGAGCGGAGCGCTGCGCGGAGCGCCATGCGGCGCAGGGTGGGCTCGGGCTCGATGGCGACGACCTCGGAAACGGCGCCCGGGTAGTGCGGGAAGTTGAGTCCGTTGCCCGCCCCGATCTCGATGACCCGGCCGGACAGGCCCTGGAGCAGCTCGGCCCGGACGGCGGCGAGACCGCCGCGGGTGTCCGCCTGCACGCTCAGGCGGGCGTAGAAGCGCGCGAAGAGGGGGTGGTGCACGGGGCTGTGGCTGCGGGACGACTGCGGCCCGTGGGCTCGCAGGGGCATGGCCGACCTCCTGGCAGGGGGTGCCGCGCGCGGATCCGCCCCGCTCCGTACGGGCGGGGCGGCAGGAGCGGCGGGACTCGCGACGGAACGACGGACGCGTACCTTCAGTGTCCCCCCGCTGCCGCCCCTCACCCCTCGGAGCGCACCGCACCGTGGCGCGGGCGGATCCGCGGGGCCGGCTGCCGCCGGGGCCCACCGCTCTGTCGGCCCCGCCGGTCCCGTCCGCGGTCCTGCCCGTACCGTTGGCGGTCCTTGCGGTCCTGTCCGCGGGCCTGCGGTCCCGTCCGTGGACCTGCGGGTCCCGCCGGTGGTCCCGTCAGTCCCGTGCGCAGACCCCGCGGCTCCGTCCGCGGGCCCGGCAGGGCCGGTCAGTGGACCGCAGGTCCCGTCCGCGGCCCCCGTGCCCATGGGCAGACCCCGCGGGTTCACCTGCGGACCTGCGTCGCCGTACCCGCAGCCGCCCTCCGCCGGGCCGCAGGCGCCCGTACCCGGGGTGCCCGGGGCGGGGCCGACGTGCCCGGGAGCGGGGAGCAGCAGGTCCGGCCGACGGTCCGGAGGTCCCGTCGGCGCTCCCGCTGGTCTGGTGGTCATGCTCCGTGGCTCGGTCTGCGGGCCTGCTGGTGCGGCCAGTGGTCCCGGAGGTCGTGTCGGCGCTCCGGCCGGTCCCGTGGTCAGACCCAGTGGCTCCGTCTGCGGGCCTGGCAGGGCCGTCAGTGGCCCCGGACTTCCCGTCTGCGGGCCCGGTTTCCGTGGTCAGGCTCCGTGGGTCGGTCTGTGGGCCTGTTGGTGCGGCCAGTGGTCCCGGAGGTCGCGTCGGCGCTCCGGCCGGTCCCGTGCGCAGACCCCGTACTCCGTCCGCGGGCCCGGTTTCCGTGGTCAGGCTCCGTGGGTCGGTCTGCGGGCCTGCTGGTGTGGCCAGTCGTGCCGGAGGTTGCGTCGGCGCTCCCGTCGGTCCCGTGGTCGGATCCCGCGGCTCGGTCCGCGGACCCGCCGGTCCGGTCAGCCGCCCGCAAGTCCCCTGGGCAGACACCGCGGCTCCGTCTGCGGACCCGCAGGGCCGGTCGGCGGCCCCGTCGGACCAGCCTGTGCACCCGGCCCGCCGGTCCCCCTGGGTGGCCGGGCCCGTCGGTGCCGCGGCCCGGGCCCTTCCCTAGGCCCAGGCCGCCAGGAACTCCGTCGGCGACCACGTGCCGCCCAGTTCCGGGGACAGCCAGCGCGGTGCTTGCGTGCGGAAGGAGGACGGGGGGAGGGCGCCCGCGTCTGCCGGGACGGCGCCCAGGAGGGGGGCCTGCGCGGCCACCGGGAGGTCGGCCAGGTTGCAGCGGGCGGCCAGGCCCGGCTCCGCCGGCCAGCTGCCGACGACCACGCCCAGCTGGGTCAGCCCCCGGGCCCGCAGGGCCTCGCCGGTCAGCGTGGCCGTGTTCAGGGTGCCCAGTCCGGCCGGGGCCACCACCAGCACCGGTGCGTCCAGCAGCCGCGCCGCGTCGGCCAGGGTGTGCCCGGCCGCGTCGAAGCGGACGAGCAGCCCGCCCGCGCCCTCGACCAGCACGAGGTCGTGCTCGGCGGCCAGTTTCTCGGCCGCAGCGGCCACGTCCTGCGGGCCGACCTCGGCCATCCCGGCGCGCGCCGCGGCCCGCTCCGGGGCCAGCGGCTCCGGGTACCGGGCCAGTTCGAGGCCCGTCACGGCGTCGCCGGCCAGCCGGGCCACCTCGGCCACGTCCCCGTGCTCGCCCGGCGCCACCCCGGTCTGGGCGGGCTTGAGCACCGCCACCGAGCGTCCGGCCGCCAGGGCCGCCGCCGCGACCGCCGAGGTCACGACGGTCTTGCCGATCTCCGTGCCCGTACCGGACACGACCACGATTCCCACGGCTGCCTCAGCCCTCCTGTGCGGCCGCGCACACGGCCCGGCAGATGCGTGCCACGTCGGCATCGCCGGTCACGTACGGCGGCATGGTGTAGATCATGTCGCGGAACGGGCGCAGCCAGACGCCCTCGCGGACCGCGGCGCGGGTGGCCGCCGCGACGTCCACGTCGCGGTCCAGCTGGACCACGCCGATCGCCCCGAGCACTCGGACGTCCCGGACCCCGGGCAGCCCGGCGGCCGCCGCGAGCCCCTCGCGGAGTCCGGCCTCGATCCGCTTGACCTCCAGGAGCCAGTCCTGGCCCAGCAGCAGGTCGATGGAGGCCAGGGCCACCGAGGCGGCGAGCGGGTTGCCCATGAACGTCGGCCCGTGCGCGAGCACCGGCACCTCGCCCTGCGAGATCCCGTCGGCCACCCGCGGGGTGCACAGCGCGGCCGCCAGGGTCAGGTATCCGCCCGTCAGGGCCTTCCCGATGCACATCACGTCGGGGGTGATCCCGGCGTGGTCCGCCGCGAACAGGGCGCCCGTGCGCCCGAACCCGGTGGCGATCTCGTCGAGGATCAGCAGCACCCCGAACTCGTCGCACAGTTCCCGCAGTACGCGCAGGTACCCGGGGGAGTGGAAGCGCATGCCCCCGGCCCCCTGGACCACCGGCTCCACGATGACGGCGGCGAGCTCGTCCGCGTGCCGCGCCACCACCTCGCGCAGATGCGCCGTGTACGCGGGGTCCGGCTCCGCGTCGAAGCCGGCGGGCGGCGGGTCCGCGAAGACCTGCTTCGGCAGGTGCCCCTGCCACAGGTCGTGCATCCCGCCGTCGGGGTCGCACACCGCCATCGGCTGCCAGGTGTCCCCGTGGTAGCCGCCGCGCCAGGTCAGCAGCCGGGTCTTGCCCGTCCTGCCGAGGGAACGCCAGTACTGGAGGCACATCTTGACGGCGACCTCGACCGAGACCGACCCGGAGTCGGCGAGGAACACGTGCTCCAGGCCGGCCGGGGTGATCTCGACCAGCCGGGCGGCGAGCCGGACGGCGGGCTCGTGGGTGAGCCCGCCGAACATCACATGGCTCATGCGCTCCAGCTGGCCGCGCGCGGCCTCGTTCAGCACCGGGTGGTTGTAGCCGTGGACGGCCGACCACCAGGAGGACATGCCGTCGACCAACTCCTCCTGTCCCTGCGCAGGTTCCGCCAGCCGGAGCCGGACCCCCGAGGCCGAGGCCACCACGAGCGGCTCCTGCCGGCCCGGCATCGGGCCGTACGGGTGCCACACGTGCTGCCGGTCGAGGGCCAGGAGCTCCTTGGCGGACAGCGGGAGGGGCTGATCAGGCATTGGGCGCGAGGTCCGTCCCGGCACCGCGGCGGCGCACGGCCACCAGGTCGGGGCGCGCGGCCGAGGCGTCGGCCGGGGCCTGCGCCGGCAGGTCGCCGGTCTCCGCGGCCGGAGCCGCGGAACCGCACGGACCGCAGCCCCCGCCGGCCTCCTCGCCCTGTGCCGCGTGCGAGCCGCAGCCGCCGCCCTGGGCGGGCGCGGACTTCGAGCCGCAGCCGCCGCCGGCCACGTCGGCCCGGTGCTTGGGAAGGGTGGTGGTGCCCGCGCCCTCCACCTCGAAGCCGGCATCCGCGATCATGTCCAGGTCGGCCTGGCCGGCCTGGCCCTCACTGGTGAGGTAGTCGCCGAGGAAGATCGAGTTGGCGATGTTCAGCGCGAGCGGCTGCAGCGTGCGCAGGTGCACCTCGCGGCCCCCGGCGAGCCGGACCTCGATGTCGGGGCAGACGAACCGCACCATCGCGAGGATGCGCAGCGCGCGCTGCGGGGTGAGGTTCCACTCCTTGGCGAGCGGGGTGCCCTCGAAGGGGATGAGGAAGTTGACCGGCACCGAGTCCGGGTCGAGCTCGCGCAGGGAGAAGACGACGTCGACCAGGTCCTCGTCGGTCTCGCCCATGCCCGCGATCAGGCCGGAGCAGGCGGAGAGCCCGGCGCCGTGCGCCTTCTGCACGGTGTCCACGCGGTCCGCGTAGGTGTGGGTCTTGGTGATCTGCCCGTACGTCGCCTCGGACGTGTTGAGGTTGTGGTTGTAGGCGTCGGCGCCGGCCTCGCGCAGCTTCTCCGCCTGGCCGTCCGAGAGCAGGCCCAGACAGGCGCAGACCTCGATGTCCTCGTTCTGCTCCTTGATGGCCTCGATGGTCTTCGAGACCCGCTCCACGTCCCGGTCCGTCGGACCGCGGCCGCTCGCGACCAGGCAGACCCGCTTGGCGCCGCCCGCCACACCGGCGGCGGCGGCCTGCGAGGCCTCTTCGGGCTTGAGCCAGGTGTACTTGAGGATCTCGGCCTTCGACCCCAGGCGCTGGGAGCAGTACGAGCAGTCCTCCGGGCACAGCCCGGACTTGAGGTTGACCAGGTAGTTCAGCTTGACCCGGCGACCGAACCACTGGCGGCGCACCTTGCCGGCCGCGGCCACCACGTCGAGCAGTTCGTCGTCGGAGGTCGCCAGTACGGCGAGCGCCTCTTCGCGGGTCGGCAGCTCACGCCGCAGCCCCTTGTCCACCAGGGTGTTCAGCAGGTCCATGGGCCTGATCCTGACTTACGGCACCACCCCCGGCCAAGGAGAGAAGCTACAACTTCGCGGGATAGGGGTGTGTGCATCGCCACACCACCGTCCGGAACACCGGAGGCTAGGGTCTGTGGACAGCCGACAAATCGCGAGGACCCAGCCGATGCCGCAGGACGCACCCCCGCACGTGCCCGCCCCTCCGCAGCCCCGCAGCACCGACGTGTTCGCGTGGATCGACGAGGCCGCCGAGGCGCGCGAGCGCGCCGGACTCGTCCGCACCCTGCGCCCCCGCCCGGCCGTGTCGGACCTCCTCGACCTCGCGAGCAACGACTACCTGGGGCTGTCCCGCCACCCCGCGACGGTGGCCGCGGCAGCCGAGGCCGCACACCGCTGGGGGGCCGGGGCCACCGGCTCCCGCCTGGTGACCGGCACCACCGAACTGCACGCCGAGCTGGAACGCGAACTGGCCGATTTCTGCGGGTTCGAGGCGGCCCTGGTGCTGTCCTCCGGCTACGCCGCGAACCTGGCCGCCGTCACCGCGCTCGGCGGCCGCGGCTCCCTCGTGGTCTCCGACGCCGCCAACCACGCCTCCATCGTCGACGGCTGCCGCCTGTCCCGCGCCGAGACCGCGATCGTCCCGCACTCCGACCCGGAGGCCGTGGCCAAGACCCTCGGCGCGCACCAGGGCCGCGCCCTGGTGGTCACCGATTCCGTCTTCTCCGTGGACGGGGACGCCGCCCCGCTCGCCGCGTACGCCGCCGCCTGCCGGGAGCACGGTGCGGCCCTGCTGGTGGACGACGCGCACGGGCTCGGGGTGCTGGGCGAGGGCGGCCGCGGGGCGCTCGCCGCCGCCGGGCTCGCCGGGGCGGACGGGGTGGTGGCCACGCTCACCCTGTCCAAGTCCCTGGGCAGCCAGGGCGGGGCCGTGCTCGGACCGGCCAAGGTGATCCGGCACCTGGTGAACACCGCCCGGAGCTTCATCTTCGACACCGGCCTCGCCCCCGCCGCGGCGGGGGCCGCGCTGGGCGGGCTGCGGCTGCTGCGCCGCGAGCCGGAGCGCGCCGCGCGCGCCCGCGAGGTGGCCGCCACCCTGTACGAGCGGCTCACCGCGGCCGGCCTGACCGCAGCCAGGCCGGACGCGGCGGTCGTGTCGGTACGGGCCCCGTCGCCTTCGGCGGCACTGCGCTGGGCCGCCGACTGCCGCGAGGCAGGACTGTCCGTGGGCTGCTTCCGGCCGCCGTCCGTACCCGACGGCATCTCCCGGCTGCGGCTGACCGCACGCGCCGATCTCACGGGGGAGGAGATCACCCGCGCGGTCGAGACGATCCTCCGGACCGCCCCTGCCGCCGCCTCCGCGGACTAGACGCAGGCCCCGCAGACGGGCTCGCCGGCCCGGACGTATCCGAGGAACCCGGTCCAGGCCGTGCCCGTGAAGACCAGGGCCGGGCCCTCGGTCCGCTTGGAGTCACGGACGGCCAGCAGGCCGCCGCCGAGGACGGCCGCCTCGACGCAGTTGTTCATTCCGGTACTGCGGCTGCTGCGCCGCCATTTCGCGCTGTGCAGAAGTCCGCCGGGGGATAAGGGGGTTGCGGACATGGTGCCTCCTTACGCGCCGTCAGCGATCCGGCTGATGAGATCCGAGGAATCCCGGGGCGGGAGGGCGTGCGCCTGGATCGTACGGAAAGCGGCGCCGTACGCCTCGATGTCTTCCTTCCGCTCCAGATAGAGGCTACTCGTCAAATGGTCGAGAACAACCACATCGAGATCGGCGATGTCCGGAAATGAGAAGATGACGAACGGCCCGGTGAGGCCGAGATGTCCCCCCACGCTGAACGGCAGTACCTGGAGCCGCACTTGCGGCAGCCGCGACACCTCCGCCAGGTGCGCCAGCTGCTCCGCCATCACCTCCGGACCGCCGATCTGCCGGCGCAGCACCGCCTCGTCGAGGACCGCATTGAGCTCCAGGGGCGGATCGGCCCGCAGCACCGCCTGGCGCGCCAGCCGTACGTCGACCAGCGCGTCCACCTTCGGCTCCGGCAGCCCGCCCAGCGCGGCCCGGGTCACCGCCCGCGCGTAGCGGGCCGTCTGGAGCAGGCCCGGCACCACCGACAGCTCCACCGTGCGGGCCGCCCGCGCCCCGGCCTCCAGGCTGATGAAGTCCCGGTACTCCTGGGGCAGCAGCCCGCGGTACTCGTGCCACCACTGCCGGTCCGGACCGCCGCCCGCGCCCCCGCTGGCCGCGCACGAGGCGAGGGCCTCCAGCAGGCTCCGCTCCTGCGCCCCGGCCACCCCGTAGGTGTCCAGCAGGCGCCGCACGTCGTCCGGTTTCACCCCGCTGCGCCCGGTCTCGATGCGGCTGATTTTCGACTGGTGCCAGCCGAGCAGCCGGGCGGTCTGGCCGCTCGTGAGCCCGGACCGGTCGCGCAGTGCGCGCAGTTCCTCGCCGAGCTGCCGCCGGCGAACCGCGGGACCGTGCTGCATGGCCGTCTCCCTCCACCGGCAGCCACCGCGTCAGTCTGCCGTTTTCGCTTCCAAATACGGTCTTCCGTAGCAGAGTTCACCGCTTTGAGCGACAGATATATGCATATCTTGGGGGAACGCCCACCCGGGAAGCGCAGGAGTGGCAGTCTGGCGCGAAGCACAGATCCGGGGCCCGACGCGGGTTCGTCACGCCACGAGCCGCAGTCCGTCCCGGCGGGGAAAGGCGTCGCCATGGCAGACCACCAGGAAGCATCCGTCACCCTGCCGAGCGATCCCGCCTCGGTGTCCGCCGCCCGGAGGTACGTGGCGGACGTCCTCGCCGACTGGGGGCTGCCGGACGGGCACGTGATCGGCGACTCGGTCCGGCTGATCGTCTCCGAGCTCGCCACGAACGCCGTGCAGCACACCTTCGGCCAGTCGCCGACGTTCACCGTGGACATGCGCCTGGAGCGCGAGGAGCAGCTGCGGATCGGGGTGACCGACAGCCACCCCAGGTGGCCGCGGCGGCTTCCGGCCGCGGTGCAGCAGGACAACGGCCGCGGGATGGTGATCATCCGCTGGCTGGCCGCCGAGGCCGGCGGCCGGCTGTCGGTCAGCCCGACGGAAGCCGGGGGCAAGACGGTGTGGATCGTCATGCCCTGGACGGTGGCGGCCCCCGCACCCGCGGCGGCCGCCGAACCGCACGGCTGAGGCGGGGCTCAGGCGGTCGCGGCCCGCTCGCCCGCGCTGCGCTCCACGCAGAACTCGTTGCCCTCGGGGTCGGCCATCACGACCCAGCCCCTGCCGTCCTCGGTGCGCCGGTCGTCGAGGACCTTGGCGCCGAGCTCCGTGAGGCGGGCGACCTCCTCGTCCCGGGTGCCGTGCTGCGGCTCGATGTCCAGGTGCACGCGGTTCTTGACGGTCTTCTCGTCCGGCACCCGGATGAAGAGGATCCCGGGCACGCCCGGCTGTCCCGGTTCCAGCAGGGCCTCGGGGTCGCCCGGGTGGTCGTCGGGGCTCAGGGCCCAGCCGGTCAGGGCAGACCAGAACACGGCCTGCGCGTAGGGGTCGTGCGCATCGACGGTGATGTGCCGGACGGGGTTGCGGAAGGTCACGGTGCTCCTCGGGACGGGGCCGCGGCGGGGTGCCGCCGCGGCCCCAACCTACCTGCGGGGCAAAGACTTTCCCAGGGATTAAGGCCCGGGCAGGCGCCCGCCCGGGCCGGGGGTGCGGCCGGCCGCCTAGCGCACCCGGCCGTACTTCACGCTGCCGGTCCAGATCTTCTCCAGCCGCACCGTGGAACCGGACTTGGGGGAGTGCCAGATCCTGCCGCCGCCCGCGTAGATCCCGACGTGGTAGACGTTCCCCCGGTAGTGGAAGAAGACCAGGTCGCCCTGCAGCCGCGCATCCGCGGACACGTGGCGGGTCCTGTTGTACTGCTGGGCCGCCGTGCGGGGCAGCGTCTTTCCTGCGCGCTTGTACGAGTAGAGCGTGAGCCCGGAGCAGTCGAAACGGTGGGGGCCGACCGCGCCCCACTGGTAGGGGGAGCCCTTCTTCGACGCCGCCACCTGCAGCGCCTTCGTCGCGGTGAGGGAGGCCGCGTGGGCCTCGGGGGTGCCGCCCGGGGCGGCCAAGGTTCCTCCGGCCACGGCGAGTGTGAGCACCGTTGTGGCGCCGGCCCGGGACACGACGGACGGGACATTCCTGAGCGCGTACATGCGCAACCCTTCGTCAGCCGCCTGTGAAGGATGACCTGTCGGATTCGGGCCTGCGAAGTTCGCCCGGCCGCCGCGGCGGCTTCACCCCAAGGGGCGGGCGGGCATCAGCGCCCGCCGCCCCGTACTGCCTGGGTCCTCCACTCCTGCCGGTGCACTCCTGTCGACCAGTGGTCCGGGTGAGGCGGCAGGACTCGGCGTCCGCCCGGACCGCCCCGCCACGGCGGCGGGGGCTTGTCGTCCCAGGGATCTTCACCTACGAATTGCCGGAAAACTAAGGCGATTCGCCGCTATGTGAATCTCATCACGTCTGCCCCTATTGGGGTTTGAAGGGTGATTTACCCCACATGGGCGAAGGGTCAAGACCCTTCCGACCTGCAGGAAAGCATCCTGAGCGGGAGGGGCTCAACCTCTCTCCTGCGCAACTGGGGGCGCGAACCGACCCCTTGCGCCACTACGCCGAATGGGGGATGCGATCTCCGTCGCGCGTCGAGTGGCGGTCCGGGTCGGCGGGTTCGCCAACCGCCCGCGCGCGCCCGTGTGACGTTGCGCATGGACGCCGGTACTGTCCGTGGCCGAGGTGAGGTGCTCGGTTCCGTATACGCGGGCGCCCCTCGAGCACGGTGGCAACGGAAGGTGTGCGCTGCACGAAACGTGAATTAACGCGGCGGAAAAACGGGCCTCCTAACGTGCGAGGCCCGTTGCTTTCGCCCAGCCGATCCCGAGGTGCGACCCGTGCAACTGACCCCGCACGAACAAGAACGCCTGCTGGTCCACGTCGCCGCCGACGTGGCGGAGCGGCGCCGGGCCCGCGGGCTGCGGCTCAACCACCCGGAAGCCGTGGCCCTCATCACCGTCCACATCCTCGAAGGCGCGCGCGACGGCCGCACCGTCGCCGAGCTCATGGCCTCGGGCCGCACGGTCCTGACCCGCGACGAGGTCATGACCGGCATCCCCGAGATGATCCACGACGTCCAGGTCGAGGCCACCTTCCCCGACGGCACCAAGCTCGTCACCGTCCACGACCCGATCGTCTGAGCGGCGGAGGCCCAGTGATCCCCGGCGAAATCCTCCACGGCGAGGGACCCGTGATCCTCAACGAAGGCCGGCCCGTGACCCGGCTCACGGTCCTCAACGCCGCCGACCGCCCCGTACAGGTCGGCTCCCACTACCACTTCGCGGAGGCCAACCCCGGTCTCGCGTTCGACCGGCGGGCCGCCCACGGGCTGCGCCTGCACATCGCCGCCGGCACCGCCGTGCGCTTCGAGCCCGGCATCCCGGTCGAGGTGGAGCTCGTACCGCTGGCCGGCGCCCGGAGCGTGCCCGGGCTGCGCGGGGAGACCGGAGGACCCCTCGATGGCTGAGCTCTCGCGCAGCGCGTACGCCGGACTCTTCGGCCCCACCACCGGGGACCGGATCCGGCTCGCCGACACCGCACTGCTGGTGGAGATCGAGGAGGACCGCAGCGGCGGCCCCGGACGCGCCGGGGACGAGGCGGTCTTCGGCGGGGGCAAGGTCATCCGCGAGTCCATGGGCCAGGCCCGCACCACCCGTGCGGAAGGGGCCCCCGACACCGTCATCACCGGTGCGGTCGTGCTCGACCACTGGGGTGTGGTCAAGGCCGACATCGGCATCCGCGACGGCCGCATCACCGGGATCGGCAAGGCCGGCAACCCCGACACCATGGACGGAGTGGACCCCGCCCTGGTCATCGGCCCCGAGACGGAGATCATCGCGGGCAACGGCCGCATCCTGACCGCCGGCGCCATCGACGCGCACGTCCACTTCATCTCGCCGACCCTCCTCGACACCGCCCTCGCCTCCGGGATCACCACCCTCGTCGGCGGCGGCACGGGACCCGCCGAGGGCACCAAGGCCACGACCATCACCCCCGGCCCCTGGCACCTGTCCCGCATGTTCGCGGCCCTCGACGCCCACCCCGTCAACATCGGCCTGCTCGGCAAGGGCAACACCACCTCGCACGAGGCCATGCACTCCCAGCTGCGCGGCGGGGCGCTCGGATTCAAGATCCACGAGGACTGGGGCGCCACGCCCGCCGCGATCGACGCCTGCCTGCAAGTCTGCGAGGCGACCGGCGCCCAGCTCGCCGTGCACACGGACACGCTCAACGAGGCGGGGTTCGTGGGCGACACCCTGGCCGCGATCGCCGGCCGGACCATCCACGCGTACCACACCGAAGGGGCCGGCGGCGGGCACGCGCCCGACATCATCAGCGTGGTCTCCGAGGCCAACGTGCTGCCCAGCTCCACCAATCCGACCCGGCCGCACACCCTCAACACCGTCGAGGAGCACCTCGACATGCTGATGGTCTGCCACCACCTCAACCCCGCGGTCCCCGAGGACCTCGCGTTCGCCGAATCCCGCATCCGGCCCTCCACCATCGCCGCCGAGGACCTCCTCCACGACCTCGGGGCCATCTCGATCATCTCCTCGGACTCCCAGGCCATGGGCCGCATCGGCGAGGTGATCCTGCGGACCTGGCAGACGGCCCACGTGATGAAGGAGCGCCGCGGCCCGCTGCCCGGCGACGGGCGCGCCGACAACCGCCGGGCCCGCCGGTACGTGGCCAAGTACACGATCAACCCGGCCGTGGCCCAGGGGCTCTCCCGCGAGATCGGGTCGGTGGAGACCGGCAAGCTGGCCGACCTCGTCCTGTGGGAGCCCGCCTTCTTCGGGGTCAAACCCCTCCTCGTGCTCAAGGGCGGGCAGATCGCGTACGCGCAGATGGGTGACGCCAACGCCTCCATCCCGACCCCGCAGCCGGTGCTGCCCCGGCCGATGTTCGGGGCCCACGGCCGCGCGCCCGCCCGGAACTCCGTGAACTTCTGCGCGCCGGCCGCCCTGGAGGACGGCCTGCCCGAACGCCTCGGCCTCGGCAAGCAGTTCGTCCCCATCGACAGCACCCGGGCGGTCACCAAGGCGGACATGCGGGAGAACGACGCCCGACCGCGGGTGGAGGTGGACGCGGACACCTTCACCGTCACCGTCGACGGGGAGGCGGTCGAACCGGCGCCGGCCGCGGAACTGCCCATGGCCCAGCGCTACTTCCTCTTCTGATGGACGACGCCACCGCGAACGCCCCCGCCGCGCCGTACGGCCGGGCCGCCCTCCTGGTCCTCGCCGACGGCCGGTTCCCGGCCGGCGGCCACGCCCACTCCGGCGGCGCCGAGGCGGCGGTCGAGGCCGGCCGCATCCACGACGCCGCCACCCTGGAGGAGTTCTGCCGGGGCCGGCTGCACACCGCCGGGCTGGTGGCCGCCGCCCTCGCCGCGGCGGCCGCCCTCGGGCTGGACCCGGCGGAACTCGACGCCGCCGCCGACGCCCGCACCCCCGTACCGGCCCTGCGCACCACCTCCCGGCGGCTCGGCCGGCAGTTCCTGCGGGCCGCACGGACCGTGTGGCCGGGACCCGGACTCGACGCGCTGGCCCGGGCCTTCCCGCGCGGCGCGCACCAGCCGGTGGTCCTCGGGCTGACCGCCAGGGCGGCCGGACTCTCCCCGCAAGACGCCGCGCACATCGCCCTGTACGAGAGCGTCGGCGGACCGGCCACCGCCACGGTACGGCTGCTCGGCCTCGACCCGTTCGAGGCCACCGCCGTACTGGCCCGGCTCGCGCCCGCGCTCGACGAGGCCGCCCAGCGCGCCACCGCGGCCGCGCACCGGGCCCGCCGCGAGGGCACGGCCGCCCTGCCCGCCGCCTCCGCACCGCTCCTCGACATCTCCGCCCACCGGCACGCCGAGTGGCCGGTGCGGCTCTTCGCCTCCTGAACCGAAGGACCCCGCATGCACCTCGACCACTCCGACGGCTACCCGCAGCGGCACACCCACAGCGCGCCCCCGGCCCGGGCCGACGGCAGCCGGCGCGCGCTGCGCATCGGACTCGGCGGCCCGGTGGGCTCCGGCAAGACCGCGACCGTCGCCGCCCTGTGCCGGGCGCTGCGGGCCGAGTTCTCGCTCGCCGTGGTCACGAACGACATCTACACCCGCGAGGACGCCGAGTTCCTGCTCCGCGAGGCGGTGCTCCCGCCCGAGCGGATCGCGGCGGTGGAGACCGGGGCCTGTCCGCACACCGCCATCCGCGACGACATCTCCGCCAACCTGGAGGCCGTGGAGGACCTCGAAGAGGCCTTCCGCGAGCACGGTCCGCTGGACCTCGTGCTGGTGGAGTCCGGCGGGGACAACCTGACCGCCACCTTCTCCCGCGGGCTGGTCGACGCCCAGATCTTCGTGATCGACGTGGCCGGCGGGGACGACATCCCGCGCAAGGGCGGGCCCGGGGTCACCACCGCCGACCTCCTCGTCGTCAACAAGACCGACCTGGCCCCGCACGTCGGCTCCGACCTCGGCCGGATGGCCCGCGACGCGCGCGAGCAGCGCGGCGAACTGCCGGTCGCCTTCCAGTCCCTGCGCAGCGCGGAGGGCGTGGCCCCCGTGGCCGCCTGGGTCCGCGAGCGGCTCGCGGCCTGGGCGGCCCGCCCGTGACGACCGCCGCCGCGTCGGCGCTGCGTGCGGCCGCGGCGCGGCCCGCCGCCCCGCCGGCCCCCGACCGCCGGGCCGGCGGAGTGCGCGCCCGTGCCCGGATCAGGGCCGCCGCCGACGGCCGGGGCGGAACCGCCCTGCCCGAACTGTCCGGTTCGGGCCCGCTCGCGCTCCGCCGCACCCGGGCCGCGGGGCCCGGTGCCCGGGTCACCCTGGTCGGTGCGATGAGCGCTCCGCTCGGCGGTGACCGGCTGGAGCTCACCGCCGATGTCGGGCCGGGCGCGGCCCTGGACCTGGGCTCGGCGGCCGCCACCCTCGCGCTGCCCGGGCGCGGCGGGGAGGAGGCCCGCTACGAAGTGCGCCTGACCCTGGCCGAGGACGCCGCCGTACGCTGGCTGCCCGAGCCGCTGGTCTCGGTGCGCGGCAGCAGGCTGGCCGTGCGCACCCGGGCCGAACTCGCCCCCACCGCCCGTCTGCTGCTGCGCGAGGAGCAGGTGCTCGGCCGGGCCGGCGAGGAGTCCGGGCTGCTCGGCAGCCGGCTCACCGTGCTGCGGGGCGGGCGGCCCCTGCTCGACCAGGAGGTGGTCTGCGGTCCGGGGGCACCCGGCGGCTGGGACGGGCCGGCCGGGCTCGCCGGGCACCGGGCCCTGGGTCAGCTGCTCGTGGTGGACCCCGGTTTCGAGCGGCGGCCGCCGGCGGCGCGGGTGCTCGGGGAGCACGCCGTGGCGGCGCCCCTCGCGGGGCCCGCGGTGCTCGTGACGGCGGTGGCTCCGGACGCCCTGCGGCTGCGCACCTTGCTCGACGAAGCCCTCCGTGTGTACGGCTGGTGAACTGAGTACCGCTCAGCGGTACCCGATCATCCGGTTATCGGGTTGGTAAAGAACCAGCCGCCACTCTGTTGTCAGGGACCACTCAGACGAAATGATCCCCCTGCAGTCAGACCGATTCAGGCCATCCTCGGCCTACATGACGCAGGGGGATTACCACGTGATACGCACAGCGGTGCTCGGCGGAGCGGGCACTCTGATAGCGGGCACGCTCATCGCGGGAGCCGTCGTCGCCCCGTCGGCGGCCGCCGACACCACCGGCTCGACCACGTCCGCGGCCCGCGGTGCGGCCATCGCCGCCGCGCGTGCCGCCCGCGCCGGCATCGCCTGGAAGGACTGTCCCGCCGACTGGGGCTTCGAGGCCCCGATCCAGTGCGGCTGGGTGAAGGTCCCGCTCGACTACACCAAGCCGAACGGCAAGCAGATCGAGCTCGCCGTCGACCGCATCGGCAGCACCGGCACCAAGGCCGAGCGCCAGGGCGCCCTGCTCTACAACCCGGGCGGCCCGGGTGCCTCCGGCATGCGCTTCCCGCGCCGGGTCACCACCAAGAACCCGCTGTGGACCAACGTCTCGAAGGCCTACGACTTCGTCGGCTTCGACCCGCGCGGCGTGGGCCACTCGGCCCCGATCTCCTGCATCGACCCGCAGGAGTTCGTCGCGGCCCCGAAGATGGACCCGGTTCCGGGCAGCGAGGCCGACAAGCGCAAGCAGCGCAAGCTGGCCGCCGCCTACGCGGACGGCTGCGCCAAGCGCAGCGCCGCCATGCTGCCGCACATGACCACGCCGAACACCGTGCGCGACATCGACGTGATCCGCGCCGCCCTCGGCGAGAAGAAGCTGAACTTCATCGGCGTCTCCTACGGCACCTACATCGGCGCCGTCTACGCGACGCTGTACCCGACCCACGTCCGCCGCCTCATCGTGGACAGCGTGGTCAACCCCTCCCGCCAGAAGATCTGGTACGAGGCCAACCTCGACCAGGACGTCGCCTTCCAGATGCGCTGGAACGACTGGAAGAAGTGGGTCGCCAAGAACGACGCCACCTTCCACCTGGGCAACACGGCCGCCAAGGTCGAGGCCCAGTGGCTGAAGCTGCGCGCCGCCGCCAAGCAGAACCCCATCGGCGGCAAGGTCGGCCCGGCCGAGCTCATCAGCTTCTTCCAGAGCGCCCCGTACTACGACTCCGCGTGGGTGCCCACCGCCCAGGTCTGGAGCGCGTACGTCGGCGGCGACACCCAGGCGCTGGTCGACGCGGCCGCCCCGGACATGTCGGACACCGCGGGCAACATCTCCGCGGAGAACGGCAACGCGGTCTACACGGCCGTCGAGTGCGCGGACGCCAAGTGGCCCACCAGCTGGAAGACGTGGGACCGCGACAACACCCGTCTGCACAAGGACTACCCGTTCATGACCTGGGCCAACGCCTGGATGAACCTGCCCTGTGCCACCTGGAAGGCCCCGCAGCAGACCCCCGTCGAGGTCCACACCAAGCGCGGTCTGCCGCCGGTCCTGATCGTCCAGTCCACCCGTGACGCGGCCACCCCGTACGAGGGCGCCGTGGAGCTGCACAAGCGCCTGGCCGGCTCGCGCCTGATCACCGAGAAGGGCGCCGGCTCGCACGGTGTCACCGGCCTGATCAACCCCTGCATCAACACCCGGGTCGAGGCCTACCTCCTGACCGGCAAGGTCGACGCCAAGGACGTGGTCTGCACCCCGCACGCCACCCCGGTCCCGACCTCGGCGGCCAAGGCCCGTGCCCAGGCCGAGGCCCTGGCGGCCTCCGACCTGCCGGTGCTCCCGCAGCGGTAAGTCCCGTGCGGCCGTGATCCCCACCCGGCCGTGAGCACGACCGAAGAAGGCTCAGCGCGTCCTGCGCTGGGCCTTCTTCGCTTCCGCGGCCGCCGCCTGCTCCTCCGCCTTCACGTCCGCCGCGTACCGGTCCACGTACTCCTGGCCGGAGAGCCGGAGGATCGCGTAGACGATCTCGTCCGTGACGGCCCGCAGCACCGCCTTCTGCCCCTCCATCCCGGCGTACCGGGAGAAGTCCAGCGGCTCCCCGAACCGGATGGTGACCCGCTTCAGCTTCGGCAGCACCTGGCCGGGCGGCTGGATCTCGAACGTGCCCACCATCGCGCACGGGACGACCGGCACCCCGGCCCGGAGGGCCATCGCGGCCACCCCGACCTTCCCCTTGTACAGCCGCCCGTCGTGCGAGCGGGTGCCCTCCGGGTAGATCCCGAGCAGCTCGCCCCGGGCCAGCACCTCCAGCCCCTCGCGGATCGCGGCCTGCCCGGCCTCCCGGCCGCTGCGGTCCACCGGGATCTGGCCCGCGCTGCGGAAGAAGGCCGCGGTGAGCCGGCCCTTGAGCCCGGGGCCGGTGAAGTACTCGGCCTTCGCCAGGAAGGTGATCCGGCGGGTGAGGACCGCCGGCATCAGGAAGTGGTCCGAGAAGGACAGGTGGTTGCCCGCGACGATCGCCGGGCCCTCGGCCGGAACGTGCTCCAGCCCCTCGATCCGCGGCCGGAACAACAGCCGCAGCAGCGGCCCCAGGAGCACGTGCTTGAGCAGGTGGTAGAACACGGGCAGACCCCCTCGTCACCGGCAAACGGCTTGCACATCTTGCCAGTTCGCCCCGGACCCGTGGGGGAGCGGCGGGCCGTCCGCCGGGCCCGGCGGGGGTCAGTTGCCGCGGGAGGCGGCCATTCCGACGGTCAGCAGGCCCAGCACCACCCAGCCGAACCACAGCCAGCCGTTCGAGCCCAGCACCACCGAATAGGCGGAGACCACCACGAGGCCGCCCAGGGTCAGGCCGGCCATCGTCTTCACAGATCCGGGCATGAGCGTCCCCTTCTCCCGGCAGTCCGGGGGACCTCTGCGCCCCGGACGGCCACCAGGGGGCCATCGTCCCGCCAAGGCCGCCGCGGCGCTACTCTCCGCGCCGCGGCCGCCGCGCCGCCGTGGCCGCGGGCGGCCGGCCGGCGTGCGAGGGGCGGACTACCCGCGGCCCTGGAGCGAGGCCAGGTACGCGTTGTACGCCTCCAGCTCCTTGTCGCCGTCCCGGTCCGCGGCCCGGTCGGCGCGCCGGGCGGTCCGCTGCTCCGAGTGGTACCACTGGTAGATCAGCGCGATCAGGACGAGCACCGAGGGGATCTCGCTGAAGGCCCAGGCGATGCCGCCGGCCCACTGCTGGTCGTCGAGGGCGTCCAGTCCGAGCGAGGCCGGCGGGTTCGCGTACGTGCCGATCATCGGCTCGGAGGCCATCATCAGGGCGATGCCGAAGAAGGCGTGGAAGGGCATGCCCGCGAAGAGCTCCAGCATCCGCATCACGTAGCCGGGGCGGTGCGGGCCGGGGTCCACGCCCATGATCGGCCAGAAGAAGATCAGGCCGACCGCCAGGAAGTGCACCATCATCCCGATGTGCCCGGCCTTGCTGCCCATCAGGGTGTCGAAGAGCGGGGTGAAGTAGAGGGCGTACAGGCTCGCGATGAACATCGGGATCGTGAACGCCGGGTGCGTCACCACCCGCATGTAGCGGCTGTGCAGCAGGGCCAGCAGGAGCTCGCGCGGGCCCTTGCGGCCGCGGCCGGCCGGCGGCAGCGCGCGCAGCGCCAGGGTCACCGGGGCGCCGAGCAGCAGCAGGATGGGGGAGAGCATGCTGATGACCATGTGCTGGACCATGTGCACGCTGAACATGACCATGCCGTAGTCGTTCAGCCGGGTGCACATCACCAGGGCCACGCTCAGCACACCGGCCGTCCACGCGGTGGTGCGCCCCCAGGACCAGCTGTCGCCGCGGCGGCGCAGCCGCACCACGCCCCAGCCGTACAGGGCCAGCCCGAGCAGGCAGCCGATCAGGAAGAAGGGGTCGGCCGAGAACTCCAGCCCCCGCCCCAGCGTGAACGGCGGCAGGTCCATGTTCATGTCCATGCCGTGCCCGCTGTGATCCATGTGCCTACTCCCTTGACCGTGGTGCCCCACCACAGTAGTGCCGCCCCCGGGCGCGGCTGCGTCCGGGGGCGGTCACAAGAGAGGGGGAAAGGTCACAAAACGTTCTGCGCCTCGGAGTACCGGTCCGCCGGCACCGTCTTCAGGCTCTCGACGGCACGCGAGAGCGGGACCAGCGTGATGTCGGTGCCGCGCAGGGCGGTCATCATGCCGAACTCCCCGCGGTGCGCCGCTTCCACCGCGTGCCAGCCGAAGCGGGTGGCGAGCACCCGGTCGTACGCCGTCGGGGTGCCGCCGCGCTGGACGTGGCCCAGGATCACGGGCCGGGCCTCCTTGCCCAGGCGCCGCTCCAGCTCGACGGCGAGGATGTTGCCGATGCCGGCGAACCGCTCGTGGCCGTAGACGTCCTTGCCGCCCTCCTGGAACTCCATCGAGCCGGCCCGCGGCTTGGCGCCCTCGGCCACGACCACGATCGCGAACCGCTTGCCGGCCGAGAAGCGCTCGCCGACCACCCGGGTCAGCTCCTCGATGTCGAACGGACGCTCCGGCACGACGATCGCGTGCGCGCCGGCCGCCATGCCCGAGTGCAGGGCGATCCAGCCGGTGTGCCGGCCCATCACCTCGACGACCATGACCCGCTGGTGCGACTCGGCGGTCGTCTTGAGGCGGTCGAGCGCCTCGGTGGCCACGCCCACCGCCGTGTCGAAGCCGAAGGTGACGTCGGTGACGGCGATGTCGTTGTCGATGGTCTTCGGCACGCCCACGATCGGCAGGCCGGCCTCGGAGAGCAGGTGCGCGGCCTTCAGGGTGCCCTCGCCGCCGATCGGGATGATCGCGTCCAGGCCGAGGTCGGCCACGTGGCCGCGGGCCCGCTCCACGCCGTCGCGCAGGTGGGCCGGCTGTACCCGGGAGGAGCCGAGGATGGTGCCGCCGCGGGCCAGGATGCCGGCCACGTCGTCCAGGTCCAGCTTGCGGTAGTCGCACTCCAGGAGGCCCTTCCAGCCGTCCTGGAAGCCGATCACCTCGTCGCCGTGGTCGACGACGGCGCGGTGCACGACGGAGCGGATGACGGCATTGAGCCCGGGGCAGTCGCCGCCGGAAGTGAGCACACCAATGCGCATGGCAAGAACCTTTGCAACGTGGGCCGACGACCGGACCACGTCGTCCGGTTGGAACTGATGGTCAGCCTACAAGCGCACAGGGCATGGGCTGAACCATCCTCCACATGCTGGTCACACGGGTTGTGCGAACCGCTCAATCCGCCGTCGGGGGCTCATCTGAGCACCCGCGGAAGGACGCACCGGAAACGCCGCCGGCCCGGACCTCGTACGGGTCCGGGCGGGCGGCGCCGGGTGCGGGTACTGCGCCGTTACGCGGGCTGCGTGGCGGCCGAGATGCGCTCCGCGCGCAGCGCCTCGTACCAGCGGTCGTCGGTCGGCGGCAGCGCGTTCACATCGAGGGCCAGCTTCAGCAGCAGGTCCGCGATCTGCGGGTTGCGGGCCATCACGGGCCCGTGCATGTAGGTGCCGAACACGGTCTCGTTGTAGGCGCCTTCGGTGCCGTCGCCGGTGCCGTTGCCGCGGCCGAGGCGGACCCGGGCGAACGGCTTGGCCGTCGGGCCCAGGTGCGTGACGCCCTGGTGGTTCTCGAAGCCGGTCAGCTGCGGCAGGCCGAGCTGCGGGTCGATGTCCGCGAGCACGTCGCCGACGCAGCGCTCGCCGGTGCCGCGCACCGTCTCGACGTCGAGCAGGCCGAGGCCCGGCTCGCGCTCGCCGAGGTCGTTGATGAAGGCGTTGCCGAGGATCTGGTAGCCGGCGCAGACCGAGAAGACGATCGCCCCGTTGGACACCGCCCGCTCCAGGCCGCCGTCACGGCGCAGCCGCTCCGCGGCCAGCCGCTGCGGCCGGTCCTCGCCGCCGCCGATCAGGTAGATGTCGCCCGAGGTGGGGATCGGCTGGTCGCTGCGCACGTCCACGCGCTGCACGTC
The DNA here is from genome assembly GCF_055572195.1 of Streptomyces sp. NPDC030809. NCBI lineage: Bacteria > Bacillati > Actinomycetota > Actinomycetes > Kitasatosporales > Streptomycetaceae > Streptomyces > Streptomyces sp. NPDC030809. Next base: position 521,031 of record NZ_JBVIDV010000001.1, on the reverse strand, counting down.
CAGGCCGCGCTGCCGGGCCCGGCGCTCCACGACCAGGGCGTTGCCCTGGTCTCCGTACGTGCTGAGCAGGTCCGGGTAGACCCACACCAGACGCAGGCTGCTCTCGCTCATTCGCTTTTCGTCCTTATCCGGATGGTCCGGTTCGTCCGGTGGTGGGTCAGTTGCCGACGCGGCGGCGCACGTCCTGGAACGCCGTGTAGTTGGCGATCAGCTCGATCTGGCCGGGCGGGGCCAGCTGGACGGCCTCGTCCAGCGTCTCGCAGACCCGGAAGTCCAGCCCCGCGACCTCCAGGCGCACCGCCAGGTCGAGGCGGCGGTCGCCGATCACGAAGATCGGGTGGCCGGCCAGGCGCGGGTAGTCCACGTCCCACAGCCAGGAGGTGTCGGTGCCGTCCGCGCCGCGGGCGTTGACCGAGAGGATCACCGGGGCGGGCGCCGGGTCGATGAGGGAAAACGTTTCGAGCCAGCCCGCCGGGTTCTTCGCGAGGAGCAGGCGCAGCTCCCGGCCCATGAAGCTCACCACGTCGTAGCGGCCGGCGACGGCCTGCACCTGGTACATGCGCTCCAGCGCCACCTGCGGGGGCACCCCGAAGACGGCGGCCACGGCGGCGGAGGTGGCGGCGTTCGCCTTGTTGGCGCGGCCGGGCAGCTGGAGGTGGATCGGCCAGGCCGAACCGTGCGGGTCCAGGACGTGGTCCCCGCTGAGCACCCAGCTCGGGGTCGGACGGCGGAAGCCGCACTCCCCGCAGAACCAGTCGTCCCCGGGGCGCTGCATGACCCCGCCGCACGAGGGGCAGGACCAGGCGTCGTCCTTCCACTCCTGGCCGGCCGCCACCCACACGACGTTCTGCGAGGAGCTCGCCGACCACACGATCAGCGGGTCGTCGCAGTTCGCGATGACCACGGCCTTGGAGCCGGCCAGGCCCTCGCGCCACTTCTCGGCGAGCATCCGGGTCTCGGCGGCGCGGTCCAGCTGGTCGCGGGACAGATTCAGCAGCGCGATGGCCTTGGGGGTCACGTCCCGGGCCACACCTGCGAGGTACTTCTCGTCGACCTCGATGACGCCGTACTTGGCGTCCGAGCCGCCGGCGAGCGCCGAGGTGATGCCGGCGGGCATGTTCGCGCCGAGCGCGTTCGAGACGACCGGACCGCTGGCCCGCAGGGCCTCCGCGATCAGGCGGGTCGTCGTGGTCTTGCCGTTCGTCGCCGACACCAGGACGACGTCAAGGTGCTGTGCCAACCGTCCCAGCAGATCGGGGTCGAGCTTGAGCGCGACCTTGCCTCCGATCACCGATCCGCTTCCGCGCCCCGCGGCCCGCGACACCGCCGCTGCGGCCTTGCCCGCCGTCACGGCCAGCTTGGCCCGCGGCGAAAGCGGCTCCGTGTTGCCTGCCATCGTCCCTGTTCCTCCTTGCGTCGGTCCGGCCCAGCCTATCCAGATCCGGCCAGGGCCCGGACCGCGGCGCTGCTGTGAGCCTCGGATCTCCTCATATATTCGCCCGACGTACCCTTACCGCCATGCGACAGCGCGTCATCCCCGGCAGTTCCGGTCTCGTCCGCACCATGACCCTGCTGGGCGACCCGGTGCTCCGTTCCGCTTGCGCGGAGGTCACCGACTTCGGCCCCGGCCTCGCCCGGCTCGTGGAGGACATGTTCGCCACGATGTACGCCGCCGAGGGCGTGGGCCTGGCCGCGAACCAGATCGGCGTCCCGCAGCGGGTGTTCGTCTACGACTGCCCCGACGACGAGGACGTCCGGCACCTCGGGCACGTCGTCAACCCCCGCCTGGTCGAGGCGGACGGGGTCGAGGTGCTCGGCCCCGAGGGCTGCCTGTCCCTGCCCGGCCTGGAGGCCGGCACCCCCCGGTTCGACCGGGCCGTGGTCGAGGGGGTCACGGTGGACAACGAACCCGTGCGGATCACCGGTACGGGGTTCTTCGCCCGCTGCCTCCAGCACGAGTGCGACCACCTGGACGGCACGGTCTACGCGGACCGGGTCACCGGCCTGCGCGCCCGGCGGCTGGAGCGGCAGATCCGCAAGACGCCGTGGGGCGCGGCGGCCGGTCCGCTGCGCGGCTGAGCCGGACGGCTTCAGAACCCCGGGCCGTCGGCCCGGTTGCCCGCCGTGGCCAGGCGGCCCCACAGGAGGTCCGCCAGGGCCGTGACGAGCGTGGCGCGGCCGCACGGGCGCTCGCCGAGCCACCAGTCCCCGGCCGCGTGCATCATGCCGACGATGCCGTGGCCCCAGACCCGGGCCAGTTCGTCGCCCTCCGGGCCGAGGTCCACGCGCTCCGCGATCACCTTGGCCAGCTCCTCGCCCAGCCGCCGCAGCAGCGGGGCCGAGTGCAGGCCCACCTCGAACCCGCGCTCCGCGGACTGCGGGTCCTCGGCCGGGTGCATGAGGAACCGGTACACCTGGGGCCGGGCCTCGATGGCCGCGAGATAGGTGTCGAGGGTCACCTCCACCCGGCGGCGCCGCTCGGCCGGGGCGTCGAGGGCCGCGCGCAGCGAGTCCAGCAGTGCGTCGGTGTGGCGTACGGCCAGGGCCTGGTAGAGGCCCGCCTTGTCGCCGAAGTGCCGGTAGAGGATCGGCTTCGTGATGCCCGCCTCGGCGGCGATCGCGTTCATGGAGGCCTGCGGCCCGTCCCGCAGGACGACCCGTTCCGCGGCTTCGAGCAGCTCCCGGCGCCGCCGTTCGGCCGTTGCCTGGTGGCCGTCCTGCCGGCCGTCCTGCTGCGTGTGCTCCATGAGGTGTCTTCTCCCCGCCCTTGCGATTGCGTGACGCCCACGCAACGTAACACCCCGCACCTCAGGGCGACCGGACCGGCGGTGGCGTTGACATTCCCTACTGGCGGGTAACAGACTGTGCCCTCGCGGTGTTACTGTAGGTAACCTACGTGGTAGAGCGATCTTTTGGAGGGGACATGGCGGAGTTCACCATGGAGCTCAACGAGGACCAGAAGCAGGTCCGCGACTGGATCCACGGCTTCGCCGCCGACGTGATCCGCCCCGCGGCAGCCGAATGGGACGAGCGCGAAGAGACTCCGTGGCCCGTCATCCAGGAAGCCGCCAAGGTCGGCATCTACTCCCTCGACTTCTACGCCCAGCAGTTCTTCGACCCCACCGGCCTCGGCGTCCCGATGGCGATGGAGGAGCTGTTCTGGGGCGACGCGGGCATCGCCCTGTCGATCGTCGGCACCGGCCTCGCCGCCATCGGCGTGCTCGCCAACGGCACCGAGGAGCAGATCGGCACCTGGATCCCGCAGATGTACGGCACCCCCGACGACGTCAAGGTCGCCGCCTTCTGCTCCTCCGAGCCCGACGCCGGCTCCGACGTGGGCGCGATGCGCACCCGCGCCGTCTACGACGAGGCCAAGGACGAGTGGGTGCTCAACGGCACCAAGACCTGGGCGACCAACGGCGGCATCGCCAACGTGCACATCGTCGTCGCCGTGGTCGACCCCGAGCTCGGCACCAAGGGCCACGCCTCCTTCATCGTGCCCCCGGCCACCCCGGGCCTCAGCCAGGGCCAGAAGTTCAAGAAGCACGGCATCCGGGCCTCGCACACCGCCGAGGTGGTCCTGGAGGACGTCCGCGTCCCGGGCTCCTGCCTGCTCGGCGGCAAGGAGAAGCTCGACGAGCGGCTGGCCCGCGCCCGCGAGAAGGCCAGGGCGGCGGGCGGCGAGCGCGTGAAGAACGCGGCCATGGCCACCTTCGAGGCCTCCCGCCCTGCGGTCGGCGCCATGGCGGTCGGCACCGCGCGCGCCGCGTACGAGGTCGCCCTCGACTACGCCAAGACCCGCACCCAGTTCGGCCGCCCGATCATCGACAACCAGGGCGTGGCCTTCCAGCTCGCCGACATGCGCACGCAGATCGACGCGGCCCGGCTGCTGGTGTGGCGGGCCTCCTGGATGGCCGTCGCGGGCAAGCCCTTCACCTCCGCGGAGGGCTCGATGTCCAAGCTCTTCGCGAGCGAGGTGGCCAAGAAGGTCACGGCCCAGGCCGTGCAGATCCTCGGCGGCAACGGCTTCACCCGCGAGTACCCGGTGGAGCGCATGCACCGCGACAGCGCGATCTACACGATCTTCGAGGGCACCAGCGAGATCCAGCGCCTGGTGATCGCCCGCACCCTCGCGGAGATGCCGATCCGCTAGTACGTGCGCACGGCCGGCCGCGCCACGCGGCCGCAGGGCCGGGCGGCCCACGCGCCGCCCGGCCCTCCGGCACGCGCCGGATCGCCCGCGGCTGTGCCCTGCGCGCCGGCTACCGCGGCGGCCGCAGCAGCCCCGCCACCGCCCGCCCGAACACCAGCCGCCCGGCCGCGGCCAGCAGCGGATCCAGCCGCCGCGGCACCCCGCGCAGCCGCAGCTCCTCGCGCCACTCCACCTCGCAGCCGGGCCGGCCGCCGGCCGCCGGACGTACCTCGATCTCGGCCCAGCCCGTCACCACCCGCCCCCGCTTCTCCAGCCGGCAGTGCCCGCCCGCACCCGCGGGCGGCGGCTGCCAGGCCGTCACCACCATCGGATCGTCGAAGCGGAACCGGCCGGCCCCGGTGCGGGCGGTGAACGCCGTGCCCACGTCCGTCGGCGGCGCCGTGTGCAGCACCGTCCGGGTCAGCGGGACCTGGGCACCGTGCCGCTCCCAGTCGGTCACGCGCCGCCACGCCTCGGCGACGGACAGAGGACTGCTGTGCACGAATCGGATAAAGGCCACGCACAGAGCGTAAATCGCTTGTTCGCCCCGTGAGATAGAGCAAGAAAACGGGTTCCGCCGGTGCCTCGTGATCAGTAATACTTCCCGCCACCGTGGATGGCGGGACGCCGAAACGACCACCGGCCCTGCGCCTCCACAGAGCGAGGAGGTGCGCCATGCCGTGTACTCACCAGCCGCCCTGCCCACCAGCCGACAGCGCCGATCGCGACGCCGCCCGCACCGTGGCCTTCCACCCGGAACAGGGCTGGAGCCTCCTGTGCAACGGCGTGGTGCTCTTCGACGACACGGGGGAGCTGCTCCCCGACGGCCGCACGGTCGCATCCCGCCGCCCCGTCGCGGCGGTCTGAGCCCAGGAGGTCCGATGCGCCAGACACGGATTCGCAAGCCCGCCCCCAAGCCCGCACCGCGCGACCTGGACCTGCGCACCCCGTCGGGCAGACCGCTTCCGTACTGACCGTACGGGAGCGAACACCCCGCCCCGGGCCGTCGCACAGCGGCCCGGGGTTCAGGCGGGCGGCGGCGCCGCCCCGCCGAGGAAGGCGCGGTCGAAGGCCTCGTCGCCGATCGCGGCACGGGCCTGGCGCTCGCCGCCGTCGCGTACGGCGGTCAGCGAGGGCGAGCCCATCTGCGGGCGTCCCACGGTGCGCCACACGGTGTGCCCGGCGCCCAGCAGGCGGGCGGCCAGCTCGCCGTCGCCCTGCGCCGCCACCGCCGCGGCCAGCAGGTCCAGCCCGAGCGCGATGCCGAAGCTGTCGTGCAGCAGCCGCTTGCCGGAGAGCATCGCGCGCACGTGCCGGGCCGCCTCCCCGGGCTGTCCGGTGCGCAGGGCGATCAGCGCCAGGACGTAGTCCGCGTACGCCCGCAGCCAGCGCTCGCCCAGCCGGGTGCACGCCTCCAGCAGGCCCGTGGCCTCCGCCTCGGCCTCCTCGTAGCGCTCCAGATCGCAGTACGCGTACGAAGCGGAGAGCCGGCTCAGCAACGCCCCCGCCCCGTCCGGCCTGCCGCCCCGCCCGATGACCTCCGTACGGGCCGCCGGATCGGCCAGTTCCAGGGCGCGCAGCGGATCGCCCGGCATCAGGAGGCACACGGACACCACGTAGGCCGCGCGCAGCTCCAGTTCCGGATCGCCGAGCAGCTGGGCCAGGCGGGCGCAGGCCCGGCCGTGGGCCAGCCCGGTTTCCAGGTCGCCCTGGAGCATCGCGGTCAGCCCGAGGGCCCACACCGCCTGCGCCCGGGCGGGCCCCGGCTCCGGGTCCGCGGCCGCCAGGGCCCGCTCCAGGAAGGAGCGGCCCTCGCGCAGGTGCCCGCAGCAGAACCAGAAGAACCACAGGGTGCCCGCCATCTCCAGGGCAGCCGCCGGGTCGGTGCCCAGCAGGTGTTCCAGGGCGGCCCGCAGCTCGCTGTGGTCGGCGCTGATCCGCCGGTACCACTCCGCCTGGTCCGGGCCCAGCCACTCGGCCCCGGCCTGTCCCGCCAGGGCGGCGAACCAGTGCGCGTGCCGGTCGGCGCAGCGCTCCTCCTCGCCGAGCTCGGCCAGCCAGGTGCGGCCGTACTCGCGGATGGTGTCGAGCATCCGGTACCGCTCCCCGGCCCCCTCGACGGTGCGGCGCACCACCGACTTCCCGGCCAGGCCGGCCAGCACCCGGGGCACCTCGGAGGCGGGCAGGGGCCCGCCCGCGCACACGGCGCGGGCCGCCGCCGGGGTGAAGTCGCCCGCGAACACCGACAGCCGCGCCCACAGCAGCCGCTCCAGGGGTTCGCACAGCTCGTGGCTCCAGCCGATGGCCGTCCGCAGGGTCCGGTGCCGGGAGGGCTCGGCCGCCCGGCTGCCGGAGAGGAACTCGAAGCGGGTGCCCAGCCGTTCGGCCACCTGCTCCAGGCTCCACAGCCGGAGCCGGGCCCCGGCCAGCTCCAGCGCGAGCGGGATTCCGTCGAGGCGCCGGCACAGCTCGGCGGCGGTGGCGGCGCGGCCGGGGTCGGCGAAGGCGGCGGCCGCCTGCGGGGTGGCGGCCACGGCCCGGTCCCGGAACAGGGCGAGCGCCTCGCTGTCCGCACCCTCGACGGGCAGCGGGCGCACCTCCGTGACCCATTCGCCGTGGCAGCCGAGGGGCTGGCGGCTGGTCGCGACCACGGTCAGCCCGGGTGCGGACTGGAGGAGTTCGCCGACCAGGTGGCGGCAGCCGTCCACGAGGTGCTCGCAGGTGTCGAGGACGAGGAGCATGTCCTTGTCGGACACCCAGGCGCACAGCTCCTCGTCGGAGGAGAGCAGGGCCTGTTCGGTGAGGCCGAGGGTGTGGGCGACGGTCGCGGAGAGCAGGCCCGGGTCGCGCAGCGGGGAGAGCTCCACCCACCAGGCGCCGTCGGGGAAGCCGCGGGAGGCGTGGCGCGCGGCCCGCAGGGCCAGCCGGGACTTGCCCACTCCGCCCACACCGGTCAGGGTGATCATCCGCCGGTCCCGAAGCAGTCCGTGCAGCCGGTCCAGTTCGGTGCCGCGTCCCACAAAGCTTGCCGTCTCCGACGGCAGATTCCCCAACACGGCGACAGATTCTGTCTCACGGCCCGCCCGGGGCAAGCCCTCGCGATCATTGTTGACCGAATGATCACCGACTGGCAGGAGTACGCGACTACGGCCCTGCGAGTGTGACCGAACGCTCGGCGGAGAATGATCCCCAGGTGCCGTCGGGCAGCCGGGCGCGCAGTTTGAGCCGCCACACGGTGCCCGCCGGTTCGGCGACGGTCAGCCGGTAGACCGCCCGGCCCGCGGGCACCGCGCCGCGGCCCCACTGGATGACCGTGGTGGCCTTTCCGTTCACGTGCAGCTCGTATTCGCCGACCGGCTCGCCGGTGTCGGGGGCGTACCAGGACAGCTCCAGCGCGCCCGGGGCGGCGCTCGCGCGGAAGTCCGCGGGCACGGTGCTCGGGCCCTCGTCCGCGGCGCGGGGGGTGGTGACGTCCGCGGCCGGGCTGTCCGGGGAGGAGTTGTCGGCGCGGTCCCGGGCCCGCACCGTGAAGGTGTAGGCGGTGTCCGGCCGCAGCCCCGTGATCCGGGTGCTCGTGGTCCGGCCGTCCACCGTGTGGATCCGCACCCCGCCCTGGTGGATGTCGTACGCGCTCACCCCGACGTCGTCGGTGACGGCCGGCCAGGAGAGCACCGCGGCCCGGGGACCGTCCGGCCGCGCCGACAGCCGGGCGGGGGTGCCCGGCGGGCGGTGGTCGTCGGGGGCCGCCTCCGGGGTGGTCACCCGCACCTCTGCGCTGCGCGGGGAGAGGTTCCCGGCGGCGTCCCGGGCCCGCACCGAGAAGGCGTACGCGGTCCGGGGCGTCAGGCCGGTGACGTCCACCATCCGCTTCCCGGCGGGGAGTTCGCGGATCCGGATCCCGCCCCGGAACAGCTCGTACCCGGTGACCCCGTCGGCGGGAGCGGCCTCGTCCCACATGACGTGCACCGAGCCGGAGCTGCCGGCCTGGGCGGTGAGCCCGGTGGGCGCGGGCGGGCTCTGGGTGTCGGGTCCGGAGCCGGTGCAGCCGGTGCAGCCGGTCAGGAGGGCGCCCAGCGCCCCGAGGGCGGACAGGAGGACGCCGGGCCGAACGGAGCGTCGCACGGCTCCTCCTCACGCTGGTGCGGATGCGTAGACACCATTGGTCTAGACATATATGGCACGCCGTGCGGGCGGCCATCAAGACCCCTGCGGCAGGGTGTGCGATCTGTCCGCACTCGGTGCGCGGTGACCGGACTGTGTCGGTGCATGCCCCTTGCGTACTGTTTAATTGCGAGCGATTCGCAATAACTTTTGATCGGCAAGCAGGACAAGCAGTACAGAGGTGTGCACAGCATGACGGGCCGTAGGGCACGGGCAACCGCCGCGACCACGCTGGCCGCCGCACTCATCGCGAGCGCAGCAGCCTGCTCCCCGCCCGGCGGAGGCGGGACCTCCGCCGCGGCCGCCGACTCCGTCGTGGTCGGCATCGCCAACGAACCCGAGACCCTCAGCCCGCTCCTCGGCTACGGCAAGGACGGCAACTCCAAGATCTTCGACGGGCTGCTCACCCGCGACTCCGCCATGCGGCTGCGCCCCGCGCTCGCCGTGGCCCTCCCCGAGGTCTCCGCCGACCGGCTCACCTACACGTACACCCTGCGCCGCGGTGTCCGCTTCAGCGACGGCGCCCCCTTCACCGCCAAGGACGTCGTCTTCACCTACCGCACGATCCTCGACCCCGGGACGAACAACCCGTCCAGGACCGAACTCGACGCCGTCGAGCACGTCGAAGCCAAGGGCGGGGACCGCGTGGTCTTCACCCTCAAGTACCCCTACGCGCCCTTCGCCGAGCGCACCGTCCTGCCCATCGCCCCCGAGCACATAGCCGGCCGGCAGGACGTCAACAGCGGCGAGTTCGGCACCCGGCCCGTCGGCACCGGACCGTACGTCCTGACCGCCTGGTCCAAGGGCGAGAAGCTCAGCTTCAAGGCCAACCCCGGCTACTGGGGCGGCGCCCCCACGGTGAAGAAGTTCACCATGGCCGTCATCAAGGACGACGACGTGCGCGCCACCCGGCTGCGCTCCGGCGAGCTCGACGGCGCGATCCTGCCACCCGCCCTGGCCAAGGGCTTCGCCCACGACAAGGGCCGCACCACGCTCGCCGCCGCCTCCTTCGACTACCGCAACGTCACCCTCCCCACGCACCACCCGGTGACCGGCGACCCGGCCGTCCGCCGGGCCCTCGACCTCGCCGTGGACCGCACCGCCCTCGTGGACAAGCTCCTCGACGGGGCCGGCAAGCCCGCCTACGGACCGGTCCCCACCGACAGCCCCTGGTTCGCCAAGGGCACCGAGCGCCGCCACGACCTCGCACAGGCCCGCCGGATCCTCGACGCGGCCGGCTGGCGGCCCGGACCCGACGGGATCCGCACCCGCGGCGGCGTCCGCGCCGCCTTCCCGCTCTGGTACACCGCCGGCGACAAGCTGCGCCAGGACCACGCCCTCGCCTACGCCTCCGACGCCAAGAAGGCCGGCATCGAGATCCGGACCGAGGCCGGGACCTGGGAGGTCATCGAGCCGCGGATGAAGACCGAGGCCGTGCTCGCCGGCGGCGGCTCGCCCGCCGACCCCGACTTCGACCAGTACCAGCTGCTGGCCTCCGCCCTCGGCGGCGACGGCTTCAACAACATGGCCCGCTACGCCGACCCGGCCGTGGACAAGGCCCTCGAAGAAGGCCGCCGCAGCGGGGACCCGGCCGTCCGCAAGGCCGCGTACGACACCGTGCAGCGGGCCCTCGCCAAGAACCCCGGCTACACCTTCCTCACCCACATCGACCACCTCTACGTGGTCGGCGACCGCTGGCGGAACCTCAGCACCCAGGTCGAGCCGCACGACCACGGCCTCGGCTCCGGCCCCTGGTGGAACGTCGAGAAGTGGCAGCCGAACCCGTGAACCGCCCCCTGGGCCGGCCGGACCCCGCCCGGCCGGACCGCACCGCGCCCGCCGGCGCCCCGCGCACCGGCCGGGGCGCCGGGCGGGCCGCCGCGATGGCCCGCATGGCCGGCCGCCGGACCCTCTTCGCCGTCCCCGTGCTGCTCACGGTCACCTTCGGGGTCTTCGCCGCCGCGGCCCTCTCGCCCTTCGACCCCGTCAAGGCGTACGCCGGCACCGCCGGACTCACCGCCTCCCGGGAGACCCTCGACCAGCTCCGCACCAACCTCGGCGCCGACCGCCCCTTCACCTCCCTCTGGTGGGACTGGCTGACCTCCGCCCTCACCGGGGACCTCGGCACCTCGGCCGCCATGCGCCGGCCCGTGGCCGAGGTGATCGGCGAACGCCTCGGCTGGTCCGTCCTGCTGGCCGGGACCGCGTTCCTCGCGGCCGTCCTCCTCGGCACCGCCCTCGGCGTCCTCGCCGCCCGCCGCCCCGGCGGACTCCTCGACCGGACCGCGACCACCGCCGCGTACGTCCTGGAGGCGGCCCCCGCCTTCTGGCTCGGGCTGCTCGCCGTCTGGTTCTTCGCCGTACGGCTCGGGGTGCTGCCCGCCGGCGGCCTCACCGACGCCGGCGCCGACACCGTCACGGCCGGCCAGGTCCTGCGCCACCTCGTCCTGCCCGCCCTGGTCCTCGCCCTCTCCCAACTCCCCTGGTTCTTCCTGTACGCACGCCAGGGCGTGGCCGATGCCCTGGCGGAGGACCCCGTACGCGGAGCCCGGGCGCGGGGACTGCGCGAGCGCACCGTCCTGGTCCGCCACGCCCTGCGCTCCGGGATGCTCCCCATGCTCACCCTGATCGGCTCCCGGATCCCCGAGGTGATCACCGGAGCCCTGCTCGTGGAGACGGTCTTCAGCTGGCCCGGCATCGCCGCGGCCACCGTCGAGGCCGCCACCTCGGTCGACTTCCCGCTGCTCGCGGCCCTCACCGCGCTCGCCACCGCGGCCGTCCTGGCCGGGAACCTCCTGGCCGACCTGCTGTACGGGCTCGCCGACCCGAGGGTGGGCTTCGATGGCTGAAACCCCCACCGGGGGCGCGCCCGCAGCGGTCGCGGCCCCCGTCTGGCGCAGCCGCCCGGGCGGCCGCGGCGGGCCGGCCCGCGGCAGCCGCACCCTGCGCGTGCGCAGCTCCGCGGCGGTGGTCCTGGCCGTGGTCCTGGCCGTGACCCTCGTTCCCGCGCTCTTCCCCCTCGACCGGCAGGCCGTCGACCTCGCCGCCCGGCTCCTGCCGCCCTCGTGGGAACACCCCTTCGGCACCGACGAGGTGGGCCGCGACCTGCTGCTGCGCTCCGTCCACGGACTGCGGGTCTCCCTGCTGGTCGGCATGGTCGCCGCACTGGCCGCCGCCCTCGCCGGCACTGCCCTCGGCGCCGCCGCGGGCGCCCTCGGCGGCTGGACCGACCGGCTCCTGATGCGGCTCGTCGACACCTTCTCCGCCGTACCCCACCTGCTGCTCGGCGTGCTCGTCGTGGCCCTCTTCCGGCCCGGGATCTGGCCCGTCGTGGTGTCGGTGGCCCTCACCCACTGGCTCTCCACCGCCCGGATCGTGCGCGCCGAGATGCTCTCGCTGCGCTCGCGCCCCTTCGTGGACGCGGCCCTCTCCGGCGGCGCCTCCCGGCTGCGGATCACCCTGCGGCACCTGGTCCCCGGGGTGCTGCCGCAGGCCGGGCTCGCCGCCGTGCTGATGGTCCCGCACGCGATGTGGCACGAGTCCGCCCTGTCCTTCCTCGGCCTCGGCCTGCCCGCCCAGGAAGCCAGCCTCGGCACCCTCGTGCAGAACGCGCGCGGCTCCCTCCTCGCCGGAGCCTGGTGGCCCGCCCTCTTCCCAGGGCTCCTCCTGATCCTGCCCACCCTCGCCCTCGCCGGCCTGGCCGCGGCCTGGCGCGACCGCCTCAACCCCCGCACCCGCTCGGAGCTGACCCTGTGAACCGGGACCGTCCCGCCCCGGCCGCCGCGCACCCCGCGGAGCGGCCCGTGCTGAGCGTGCGCGGGCTGTCCGTGCGGTTCGCGCTGCGCGGCCGCGGCCATGTCGAGGCCGTCACCGACGCGGCCTTCGACCTCGCACCGGGGGAGTGCCTCGCGCTGGTCGGGGAGAGCGGCTGCGGGAAGTCCGTGCTCGCCTCCGCCCTCCTCGGGCTGCTGCCCGGCAACGCGCAGACCGCCGGCTCCGCGTACCTGGCGGACGGGCTCGACCTGCTCGCCGCCGACGAACGCACCCTCGCCCGGACCGTACGCGGCCGGCGCATCGGCCTGGTCCCGCAGAGCCCGGCCGCCCACCTCACCCCGGTCCGCACCGTTCGGTCCCAACTGGAGGAAACGGTGAGGGAGCTGACCGCGGTCGGCCGCGCCGGACTCCGGTCCGCCGCCGAAGCCGCCGCGGACCGCGCCGCGTTCCCCGCCGACCACCTCGACCGCCACCCCCACGAGCTCTCCGGCGGCCTCGCCCAGCGCGCCGCCCTCGCGCTCGCCCTCGCCGGCGACGCACCCCTGCTCCTGGCCGACGAGCCCACCACCGGACTCGACCGGGACCTCGTGCACCGCACCGCCGACGAACTGCGGGCCCACGCCCGCGACGGCCGGGCCCTCCTGATGATCACGCACGACCTGGCGGCCGCCGCCCGCATCGCCGACACCGTGGCCGTCATGTACGCCGGACGCATCGTCGAACTCGCCGCCGCCGCCGACTTCTTCGGGGCGCCGGGCCCCCGGCACCCGTACGCCCGCGGACTCCTCGCGGCCCTCCCGGAACGCGCGTTCACCCCGCTGCCCGGCAGCCCGCCGGCCCTCTCCGAGCTCCCGCCCGGCTGCGCCTTCGCAGCCCGCTGCCCCGCCGCCGGCCCCGCCTGCGCCGTACGGCCCCCGTTCACCGGCGGACTCGCCTGCCACCACCCCGCCCCACCGGAGCCCGCCCGTGCTTGAACTCCGCTCCATCACCGCCGGCCACGGCCGCGATGCGCCGGTCCTCCGCGACCTCAGCCTCACCCTCGCCCCCGGCACGTCCACCGGGCTGCTCGGCCCCAGCGGCTGCGGCAAGTCCACCCTCGCCCGGGTCGCCGCCCTGCTGCACCGCCCCGAGCGCGGCACCCTCCTCCTCGACGGCACCCCCGTCACCCGCTGGCGGCACCGGGCCCCGCGCGAACAGCGCACCGCCGTCGGCGTGGTCTTCCAGCAGCCCCGGCTCGCGTCCGACCCCCGGCTGCGGCTGCGGGACCTGATCGCCGAGCCGCTGCGCGCCTGCGGCCGCCGCGCCGAGGTCGGCACCCGGGTGCCGGAACTGGCCGAACGGGTCGGCCTCGGCGCCGACCTGCTCGGCCGCCGGCCGCACGAGGTCAGCGACGGTCAGCTGCAACGCGCCTGCCTGGCACGGGCGTTGGTGCTCAGACCGCGCTGGCTGGTGTGCGACGAGATGACCGCCATGCTCGACGCCTCCACCGCCGCCGCCCTGGTCGGGGTCGTCGAGGAGTACCGGGCCCGGACGGGTGCGGGACTGCTCGCCGTGGGCCACGATCCGGTGCTGCTGGAGCGCTGGTGCGACCGCACGGTGCACTGGTCCGCCCTCACTGCGGCGGCCCCGGGCGCCAGCTGACCGGCCGTCACCCTCGGTCAACCACCCGGACGGCAGACATGTCGTACCCCCGGAAGGCCGCGGCGCTGCGCCAGGATGGCGGACCGATGCCGCAGCGAAGAGCCGGACCGGCCGCCCGAAGGGGCCGAACCTGCGGCGCAGGAGGTTCTGATGGCGATTTCCGTCTCCCTGGTGCTGCTGCTCCTGGTCCTCGCGGTCGTCTTCGTGCGCAGCGGCGGGCTCAAGGTCTCGCACGCCGTCGTCTGCCTGCTCCTCGGCTTCTACCTGGCGAGCAGCAGCGTGGCGGCGACCATCCACGAGGGCCTGACCGCCACCGCCGACGTGGTCGGCACCTTCAACCCCTGATCCACTGTTGCGCGTTCGTGAATCATCACCCGCCGATATGGACTCCTCAGGCAACGAGTTCTAGCGTCTGCCCGGGCGCGATCACGTCACCGAGGAGGACCCACACGATGTTCCGGAGAACGCTGAACTGCGCGGTGGCCCCGGCCCTCGCCGCAGCGGCGGCGTTGTACGGGATCGCCCCGGCGCAGGCCGAGGAGATACCGAAGGCCCCCGGCCACCGGCTGGTGCACCAGTACGAGGGCAGCCCCGCGAGCGCCCTCCCGCTGCCCGGCCAGGCCCCGCCGCAGCACCCCCACCTCGCGCCCAACGGCCGCAGCGGCATGCACGCCGACGCGGCCGGCAGCGCCACGTACCCCTGGTCCGGCCCGCTCGGGCGCGACCCGGAGGTCCGCAGCGAGAAGATCGCCGCGCTCGGCGGCGAGTGCGCCACCGCCACCTTCGACTCCGGGGGCCGGCTGGTGACCGTGTGCGGGACCTTCGCCGGCTTCAAGGTCAAGCTGCTCGACCCGGTCACCCTGGCCACCCTCGCCGAGCACCAGCTCCCGCAGCGCTCCTCGACCGTCGAGGCGATCACCTCGCTCGACTTCTCGAAGATCTTCAAGGACACCTCGGGTGGCGCCTACTTCTACCTGGACGACCGGGACCGCGCGGTGCTGGCCGACTCGCGCCAGCACATCCTGCGCCTCGGGCACCGCCGGAACCCCGACGGCAGCTGGCAGTTCACCGTCGAGGACGACTGGGACCTCACCCCGCAGGTCCCGCACGACTGCGTGAGTTGGACCAACCTGCGGCCCAGCGGCACCTGCGACCCGGTCACCTCCGTCATGCCCGACTGGAGCGGCCGGATCTGGTGGGTCACCCGGCAGGGCCGGGTCGGCACGGTGGACCCGCACAGCGGCACCATCCGGTCCGTGCAGCTGGCGGGGGAGGAGATCCAGAACTCCTTCTCGGTGGCCGAGGACGGCGTGTCGATCGTCTCCGACCACGCCCTGTACAGCTTCCGCGCGGCCGCCGACGGCACCCCGCAGGTCCAGTGGCGCGAGACCTACGACCGCGGCACCGGCTCCAAGCCCGGCTCCGTGAACCAGGGTTCGGGCACCACCCCGGACCTGTTCGGCGAGGGCGAGGCCTACGTGGCCATCACCGACAACGCCGACGACCGCATGAACGTCCTCGTCTACCGGCGCGGTACGGACGTGCCCGCGGACCGGCGGCTGGTCTGCAAGGTGCCGGTGTTCGGCTCCGGGGCCTCGACCACCGACAACTCCCTGATCAGCTGGGGCAACAGCCTCGTCGTCGAGAACAACTACGGCTACGAGAACGTCACCAGCCTGCTGCTGGGCAAGTCCGTCGTGGGCGGGGTCACACGCATCGACGTACGCCCCGACGGCAGCGGCTGCGACACGGTCTGGGAGAGCGCGGTCCGCTCCCCCTCCACCGTGCCCAAGCTCTCCACCGCCAACGGGCTCCTCTACTTCTACGAGAAGCAGCCCAGCGCCTGGGGGATCGACGCCTGGTACCTCACGGCCGTGGACTTCCGCACCGGCGAGCGCCGCTGGCGGCAGCTGACCGGCACCGGCCCGGCGTACGACAACAACTGGGCCCCGATCACCCTCGGGCCGGACGGGACGGCGTACATCGGCGTGTTCAACGGGATCGTCGCCGTCCGCGACAGCTGACGGCCGACAGCCGACCGCTGACCGCGCACCCCTGCCCCGGCCGGCCCGCGAGGGGACCGGCCGGGGCAGGGGTGCGCGCGCCCGGAACGGGTCAGTGGAACAGCATCGACGCGCCGCCGGCATCCGTGGTGACCGAGCCCGGGCACAGGAAGCTGCCCGAGGTCTTGGTCGCGGTGAAGGCCCGGTTGAGGTACTTGCGGGTGGTGCCGTCGCGGTTCCACATGATGTTCGTGGCCTTGTACCGGCAGGAGATGAAGCTCTGCTGGCCGGTGATGTCGATGACGTCCGTCTTCGCCGTGCCCAGGGCGTCGTCGAAGGTGAATCCGGGGTTGTTGTTGAGGGTGGCGGTGATGCCGCCGTCGCACGCCAGGTTGCCGCCCGGCTTGTTGATCGAGGTGCGGTCGACGGTCAGTGCGGCCGGCGGGTTGGCGCTGGTGCGCGCGTTGGTCCAGGTGCAGGTGCTGCCGGCGACGACGATCACGCCGTCCAGCCGCTGCTCGGCGGTCGGGCCGAGGGCGGTGGCCGCCGTCGAGCCGCCGAGGGCGGCGGCGAGGGCCAGGGCCGCTGCGCCGGAGAGTTTCGCGAGGTTCCTCATCGTGCTCCTCCTTGCCACGTGCCTGTGGGGGTGAGCGGCGCGGCGGGGACCGCGCCGAGGGAGCCGGTGCGTCATGGAAGGTCCCACAGGGCGGCTGAGTTGTCATGACCCTGCCATTGGTTTGATGAAGAATGGCCGGATGGCACCGCGTGCCGGGGGCGCTCTGCGCACGGGAGTGCGGTCCGGGCCCGGTGCGTGAGCGCGGTGTTCGGGGCGGGGCCGGTCCCGGGCGGCGGGCCGGCCCGGTACGAGGATCACCCGGACCGGTGATCCCTGCGGCGCGGCCGGGCCGCGGGCGGCCGGGCTGCGCCAGGGTGGCCGCATGCCTTCCCGCTTCTGGTACGCCCCGTTCCTGCTGCTCGTGCTCGGTACGGCGGGCTGCGTGGTCGTGTCCTCCACCCCGCCGGCCGACGGGCGGCCGCCCGGCCCGGCCGCCCCCGCCGGGCCGGCCCGTGCCGTCCTCGACCTCGGCCCGCCCGGCCCGGCACGGGGTGCCCCGCCGGAGTCCGCCGTACCGCCGCCGCCGGGACCGGCGGCAGCCGACGCGGATCCGGCCGCGCCCCCGGCGACGGAACGGGCCGGGGCTGGGGCAGGGACCGAGGCCGGGACCGGGGGCAGTGCCGAGGTCGGGGCCGGGTCGCCGGGCAAGGTGCGCAGCGGGAGCCGGGCCAGGACACGGAGCGCGACGCGCACCGGGCCCGGGGCGAAGGCCCGCGCGCACCAGAAGCGCCGGGCCGCTCCCCGCCCGCGGCCGAAGGTCCACCACCGCCCCAAGGCCCGTCCCCGCCCCGCGACCCGGCCCGCGTCCAAGCCGGTGCACCGGCCGAAGGCGCGTACGCACCCCCGCCCCCGGCCGCGCGTACACCCCCGCCCGCGCCCGCAGCCCCGCCCGTCCTACGACATGCGGCAGGTGTGCGCGGCGGCGCGCGGGGTCGTGGACCCGGCCATCGCGGCGATGTGCCCGCGCGTGGGGCACTGACCCCCGCAGGCAGGCAGGCAGGCGGCCCGGCCACCGGGCACGGCGAGGACGCGCCGGGACCAGCCCCGGCCGGGCATCGGTGGCCGGAGTGCGTACGGCGGACCGGCCGCCCCACCGATGGCCGAAACCGTGCCGTACGACCGGCCCGCTCGGCCGTCCCGCCCCCGCCCGGAGCCCGCGCGCCCGCCTTGCCGGAGGGCCGACCGGCGTCAGCAGACGGCAGCCGTCGAAGCCGAGCCGCCGCCGGGGACCGGCCGGTGGCGCCCGGGCAGCACGGCAGTCCCGCCGCCCGCCCCCACGGCGCCCGCGGCCGGGCAGCGTTTGCCGGTGGCCACCGGCGTGCGGGTGGTCGTGCCCCTGTCCGGCCCGCTGCCGGCCGGTTTCCCGTCTCCCCTCCTCTTCGGGGTGGGACGGGGCGGGCCCTCGGTCGCCGCCCGCGAGGCCGTC
>NZ_JBVIDV010000001.1:497361-503120 GCF_055572195.1 Streptomyces sp. NPDC030809 | reverse complement strand
TCGGCGGTGCGGGGCCGGATCGCGGCCGCCGGGCCTGCGTGCACGCAGGCCGACCGGGCGGCCGAGCGTGCCGGTGGTCGTGCTGCTGGTCCATCGTGGTGGCCGAGGCCGATCCGACGGCCGCCATCCCGGGTGGCTGCTCCTTCGGGGTGGGACGGGGCGGGCCCTCGGTCGCCGCCCGCGAGGTCGTCGGCGGTGCGGGGCCGGATCGCGGCCGCCGGGCCTGCGTGCACGCAGGCCGACCGGGCGGCCGAGCGTGCCGGTGGTCGTGCTGCTGGTCCATCGGTGGTGGCCGAGGCCGATCCGACGGCCGCCATCCCGGGTGTCTTCCTCTTCGTGGTGGGGACGGGGCGGGCCCTCGGCCGCCGCCCGCGAGGTCGTCGGCGGTGCCGGAGCGGGCCGCGGCCGCCGGGCCCCGAGCAGGCGGCCGAGCGTGCCGGTGGTCGTGAGCGTCTCCGGCGCGCTGTTCGCCCTCTGCGGTGGCCGAGGGGATCCGCGGGGCCGACTTCCCGGGTCTTCCCCTTCGGCGGAGGGGCGGGCCGGGCGCCGTCCGGGTCGTCTGCGGGTCGGGCCGGCTCGCGACGGCCGGGCACGTGTGCACGCAGGCCGACCGGGCGGCCGAGCGTGCCGGTGGTCAGGAGCGTGCCCGGCATGCTGTCGGTCCATCGGTCCGTCGGTCCGTCGGTCCTGGCCGAGGGCCCCGGTGGCCGACTTCCCGGGTGCCTTCCTCGTCGGGCGGAGGCGGGTGGGCCCCCGGCGCCGCCCGGGAGGGCGTCCGGGAGGTCGTCCGCCGGGCCGGGACGGATCGTGGGCCGCCGGGCCCGCGTGCAGGAGGGGGCCGCGTTCTGCTAGCCGCCGATGTCCCGGCTGCGGAAGTCGGCCAGGGTTTCGCGGCGGACGAGGAGGCGGGCGGTGCCGCCGCGCACCGCGATCACCGGGGGGCGGCCCACCGGGGCGTAACCGGGGGCCGTGGGCTGCTGGTACGCGCCCGCCACCGGTACGGCCAGCAGGTCGCCCGGTCGCAGGTCGCCGGGCAGCAGCAGGCCCGCGGGCCGCGGATCGCCCGCCGCTCCGTGCAGCCCGGCCACGAGGGCCGGGCGCGGTGCGGCGCCGGAGGTCCGGCCGGCCAGCCGCGGCGCGGGGGACGGGGCGTGCGGCCCGGGCGGGAGCCGGGACCCCCGGGGACCGTGCGGCCCGGGGGCGGCCGGGTCCGGGACCTCGTCTCCGGCGCCGTCCACGGCCGCGTACAGCCGGTCGGCCGACTGCTGCACCGCCAGGACGCGGTGGAGCGCCACCCCGGCGGGCCCGGCGATGGCCCGGCCGGGCTCGACGGCGAGCCGGGGCACGGTCAGCCCGGCCGCCGCGCAGCTCTCCACCAGCTCGGCCCGCACCTTGCGGGCCAGCGCGGTGAGGTCGAGCGCCGGAGCCCCGGGCCGGGAGGCGATGCCGTGCCCGCCGCCCAGGTCGAGTTCGCCCAGGACGGCGCCGTGGGCGGTGCGGATGCGGGCCATCAGGCCGACCAGCCGGCGCACCGCGACCAGGTACGGCTTGACCTCGGTGACCCGGGCGCCGAGATGGCAGTGCAGCCCGGCCAGCCCGAGCTGCGGCTGCCCCAGGATGCGGACGACCGCGTGCAGTGCGGAGCCGTCGGCGAGGGACAGTCCGAACCCCTGCCCGCCGCCCGCCCCCGCACCGAACCCCGCCGGACCGGGGACCGTGCGCAGCAGCACCCTCTGGTACCCGCCGGGGCCCACGGCCGCGGCCAGCCGGGCGATCTCCGAAGGGCTGTCGATGACGATGCGGCCGACGCCCAAGCGGAGCGCGGTTTCGATGTCCTGCGGGGACTTGGCCCGGCCGTGCAGCACGATCCGCTCCGGCAGGAAGCCCGCGGTGACGGCGAGTTCGAGCTCGCCCGCCGAGCGGACGGCCAGGCCCAGGCCCTCCTCGTCCACCCAGCGGACCATGGCCCGGGACAGGAAGGCCTGCGCCGCGTACCGGACATCGGCGTCGGGGAAGGCGTCCCGGTACGTACGGCAGCGCGCCCGGACCTCGTCCTCGTCGAGGACGTACGCCGGGGTGCCGAACCGGTCGGCGAGCTCGGCCAGGGGCACCCCGCCCACGGCGAGGCCGCCGTGCGGGAGCCGGCGCGTGGAGGCGGGCCAGACGGAGAGCTCCTCCGAGGGGGCGGGCCCCGCGGGGCGGACGGCGGTGGTCACGCCGGCCCCCGTCAGACGGTCCGGGCCGGACGGGCGCCCGGCAGCCGGGGGCCCGGCACGGGGCCGGCGAGGAGGAACGCGGCGGCGCCGTCCCGCCGCCCGCAGACGACGGCCGGCGCGAGGTGCGGCGCGGCAGGCGGGGTGACAGGCGGGGTGACAGGCGGGGCGGCAGGCGTCGCGGCGGGGGAGCGCGGGACCGGCGGCCGGGCCGCCGGGGCCTGTTCCTCGGGCTCGGGGTCTTCGGCGTAGCGGAACAGGCACATGGGGTCCTCCTCGGGGAGCCTGCGCGGTGGAACCGCGGACGGGGCCGGTCGCCCCGGACGCGGGGAGGCGGCCCGGGGCTGCGTCCGAAGCTAGCCCCGCGGCGACCGCCGCGGCCCGCGCCCTGATGCCGCCTTGACGGGAAAGCGGGGATTCCATATGCGCCGCTGACGCCGGATCAGCCGTACCGCGAACCGGACAAGAGGGGAAAGAACCAGCCAATAACCCTGCTGGTCCGTACTTTTGGCACCTCGTGCGTCCCACGAGGCAACCCCCGTACGTCCGTTCCCGTCCTCCGGGAGCGAGAAGGCTCCCAGGAACCCCTGCGGCGCCCGACGAGTACGGACGATGAGGAAGACCACTTTGATACGTGTCACACGCGTGGCGGCGGCCGCCACGGTGGTGCTCGCGCTGGCCGCGGCCGCGCCGGCGACGGCGTACGCGAGCCCCGCCCCCGGCGTCCTGCCGGTTCCGGCGGGCCGGGCCGGCGGCGGCCTCCCGGACGGCTGGCAGATCTCCGGCTCCGGCGCAGGACGGCAGCTCGTGTGGACCTCGCCCGAGCGGGTGCCCATGGGCGACGCGCGCGTCGAGTTCCACGCCGGCGGCCGGCTGCTCGGCCGCCCGGAGCCCGGACCCGACGGGCGCACCTTCCGGCTCCCCCTGACCGGCACCCGGATCGGCCCGGACACCGACCTGCGGGCCGTGGCCGGCGGCCGCCGCCTCGACGCCCCCGGCCCGGCCGGGGTCCCGGGCCGGGACGGGTTCGCCGCCCCGGTCCGCCCCGAAGCGCCGCTGCCGGCGAACCCCGTGGACCCGGGCAAGCCCGGCGGCTACCGCACCACCAGCGGCTCGTACACCCTGAAGTCCGTCCGCCTGCCCGGCTACGCCGAGCCCGTCGAGATGCAGGCCACCGTCGTCGGCCCGACCGACGCCCCCGGCAAGCGCCCGGTGGCCCTCTTCCTGCACGGCCGGCACGCCACCTGCTACAAGCCCGGTGGGGACGCCAACGGCGAGTGGCCCTGCTCGCCCGGCAGCCTGCCGGTGCCCAGCGAGCGCGGCTACCTCGGCGCGCAGAAGCTGCTGGCCTCCCAGGGCTACGTGACCGTGTCCATCGCCGCCAACGGCATCAACGGCCAGGACTGGGCCGCCGAGGACGCGGGCGCCCAGGCCCGCTCCTCCCTCGTGCGCCTGCACCTGGCGCGCTGGGCCGACTGGGCGGACGACCGCTCCGGCGCCCCCGCCGCCGTCCGCGCGGCCGCGCCCGCCGACCTGTCCCGCGTCCTGCTCGTCGGCCACTCCCGCGGCGGCGAGGGCGTCAACCGCGCCGCGCTCGACAGCCTCGACAAGCCGCCCGCCGACCAGGACGGCTACAAGGGGCCGGTGCGCTGGAAGATCCGCGGCAACGTGCTGATCGGCCCCACGGTCTTCGGCCAGAACCCGGTGCCCGACGTGCCGTCCATGACCATCCTGCCGGGCTGCGACGGCGACGTGTCCGACCTCCAGGGCCAGATCTACGCCGACGGCACGCGCGGGGTCAGCCGCGGCGCCGCCCTGCACAGCTCGGTCTACGTGGTCGGCGCCAACCACAACTTCTTCAACACCGAGTGGACCCCCGGCCAGGCCAAGGCCCCCGCCCAGGACGACTTCTCGGAGGGCGGCCCGGCCGACCCGGTGTGCAGCAAGGGCAAGCCGACCCGCCTGACCGCCGCCCAGCAGCAGACCGCCGGCGCCACCTACATCGCCGCCGCGGCCCGGCTGTTCGTCGCCGGCGACGACAAGGTGCGCCCGCTGCTCGACGGCACCGGCCGGCGCGCCCCCTCCGCCGACCCGGCCCGCGTGCTCGCCCACGCCGTCGGCGGCAACCGCACCCCGGCCTTCCTGCCCGGCCCCGGCACCGCCGTGACCGGCGGCCGGATCTGCGCGCAGATCGACCCCGACCCCAAGCGGGCCTGCCTGCCCGGCAACACCCGCGGCTCCTCGCCGCACTTCGCCACCTGGGAGGCCTCGCCCGAGCCCGGCCGCGACGCCGTCGCCATGCAGTGGTCGCGCCCCGGCGCCCCGGTGACCTTGCGCCCCGCCCGGCCCGTCTCCCTGGCCGGCGCCGAATCCCTGGCCCTGCGGGCCTTCGTGCCCCCGGGCAGCACCGGCACCGCCTTCGACGTCTCCGTCGTCGACGCCTCCGGCAAGCGCGCCCTGCTGGGCCGCACCGCCCTCGACGGCCTGCCCGGCAGCGACCGTACGGCCTCCTGGTGGGCCCGTGAACTGCGCGTACCGCTCGCCGCCGGCGCCCGCGCCGGACTGGACCTGGGCCGGATCAAGGCCCTCGAGCTGACCCCGCGCAGCGGCTCCGGCCGGGCCTGGCTGATGGACGCCTGGGGCTGGCGCCCCGGCACCCCGGCCGTGACCCCGGGGGCGCTGGCCCGCGTGGACATCGGCCGCCTCAAGGTGAAGGAAGGCGACTCCGGCGTCCGCACGTACCGCATCCCGGTGAGCGTCACCGGCCACGGCGGCGGACAGCTGCGGCTGTTCGTGCCCGACCCGGCCACCGGCCGGTCCACCTCTCGGCTCGTCACGGTGCGCCCCGGCGGCCACGAGATCGACGTGCCGGTCCGGGTGACCGGCAACACCCGCTTCGGCGGGGAGCTGTGGAGCGACATCTTCGTCAAGGCGGTCAGCGGCGTGGCGGTCGGCTCCCACCACGGCGGTGTGACCGTCCTCAACGACGACCCCATGCCGAAGGTCGCCATCAGCCGCACCGCGAAGGCCACCGAGGGCGGGAAGCTGGTCTGGCGGGTCACTCTGTCGGCAGCCGCCGACGCCGACATCCGCGGCGACTTCCTCTTCAAGAAGGTCGCCCGCGGCACGGAGCTGTCCACCGCCGACGTGGACCCGAGGTGGCTGGACGAGTGGTTCGCCCAGCGCCCGGACCCCGCCAAGCGGCTCTCGCAGGTCGTGGAGGGTGCGGGCCTGCCCGTCACCGTCCCCGCCGGCAAGCTCTCCGTGGACCTGGTCGTGCCCACCGTCGCCGACCGGCTGCGCGAGTCGGACGAACTGGTCCGCGCCCAGCTGATCATGTACGACGAGCAGTGGCAGGAGAAGCCGGGCCCCGAGGTGACCGGCACCGTGCGGGACGCCTCGTAGGACACCGCGCCGGGGGGGGGGGGGGGCCACCCCACTTACTCCCCCCCCCCCCCCGGGGGCCCACCCCCCCCCCCCCCCACCAGCAACGAAAAAAAAAAAAGCACCCGGTGGGCCACCAAACCCCTCGCTCCCCCCCCCCCC
>NZ_JBVIDV010000001.1:444399-497351 GCF_055572195.1 Streptomyces sp. NPDC030809 | reverse complement strand
CCACGGCGCCCGCGCACATGGCTCGCCGGGCCGTCTGCCTCACCCCCCCCCCCCTTTCCCCCCCCCCCCCCCCCCCCCCCCCCCCCTCCCCCCCCCCCTCGCCCCCCCCCCCGGTCCGAGGGGGACCCCGCACGTTGTCCACAGGCCGGGCCGGGACGGAACGGGGTGTCCGGGGCGGCCGATAGGCTGCTGGAATGACCCTCTCCGACGCCTCCCCCGAGGTCTCCCAAGCCCTGCAGGTGCTCCACCGCGTCTTCGGATACGAGTCGTTCCGCGGGGAGCAGGAGCAGATCATCGAGCAGGTCGTCGGCGGCGGGGACGCGCTGGTCCTGATGCCGACGGGCGGCGGCAAGTCGCTGTGCTACCAGATCCCGGCGCTCGTCCGGGAGGGCACCGGGGTCGTCGTCTCCCCCCTGATCGCGCTGATGCAGGACCAGGTGGACGCCCTCACCGCGCTCGGCGTCCGGGCCGGGTTCCTGAACTCCACGCAGGACCCGCTGGAACGGCGCGGCGTCGAGGAGGCCTTCCTTGCCGGCGGGCTGGACCTGCTGTACCTGGCACCGGAACGGCTGCGCACCGAGGGCACCCAGCGGCTGCTGGACCGCGGCCGGGTCTCCCTCTTCGCCATCGACGAGGCGCACTGCGTCGCCCAGTGGGGCCACGACTTCCGGCCCGACTACCTGGCCCTCTCGATGCTGCACGAGCGCTGGCCGCAGGTGCCGCGGATCGCGCTCACCGCGACGGCCACCGAGGCCACCCACGCCGAGATCGCCGCCCGCCTCGGGCTCCAGGACGCGAAGCACTTCGTCGCGAGCTTCGACCGGCCGAACATCCAGTACCGCATCGTGCCCAAGGACAACCCGCTCCGGCAGCTGCTGGAGCTGATCCGCGCCGAGCACGACGGCGATGCCGGGGTCGTGTACTGCCTGTCCCGCTCCTCGGTCGAGAAGACCGCGGCCTTCCTCGCCGAGCAGGGCATCGACGCCGTGCCGTACCACGCGGGCATGGACCCCCGCACGCGCGCCGCGAACCAGGCGCGGTTCCTGCGCGAGGACGGGGTCGTGGTGGTCGCCACGATCGCCTTCGGCATGGGCATCGACAAGCCCGACGTGCGCTTCGTGGCCCACCTCGACCTGCCGAAGTCCGTGGAGGGCTACTACCAGGAGACGGGCCGCGCGGGCCGCGACGGGGAACCGGCCACCGCCTGGCTGGCGTACGGCCTGCAGGACGTGGTGCAGCAGCGCAAGCTGATCGACGGCTCCGAGGGCGACGAGACGCACCGGCGCTCGCTCGCCGCGCACCTGGACGCGATGCTCGCCCTCTGCGAGACCGTCGACTGCCGCCGGGTGCGGCTGCTGGCCTACTTCGGGCAGTCCGGCGAGCCCTGCGGCAACTGCGACACCTGCCTGAGCCCGGCGGAGTCCTGGGACGGCACAGTCGCCGCCCAGAAGCTGCTGTCCACGGTCTGGCGGCTGGCCCGGGAGCGGCGGCAGAAGTTCGGCGCCGGGCAGATCATCGACATCCTCCAGGGCAAGAAGACGGCCAAGGTCATCCAGTTCGACCACGACGCCCTGTCCGTCTTCGGGGTCGGTGCCGACCTGGGCACCGCCGAGTGGCGCGGGGTCGTGCGCCAGCTGCTGGCCCAGGGGCTGCTGGCGGTGGAGGGCGACTACGGCACGCTGGTCCTGACCGAGGCCAGCGGCGAGGTGCTCGGCGGCCGGCGGCAGGTCCCGATGCGCAAGGAGAAGGCGGCCGCCCGGCCGCCCCGGAAGGAGGCCGCCGGCCGCACCGGCAAGGGCTCCAAGGTCCCCGTGGACCTGCCCGCGGCGGCCGTGCCCGTCTTCGAGGCCCTGCGCGCCTGGCGGGCCGCCACGGCGCGGGAGCAGGGGGTGCCGGCGTACGTGGTCTTCCACGACGCGACCCTGCGCGAGATCGCGACCGCGCTGCCGGGGACGGTCGAGGAGCTGTCGGGCATCGGCGGGGTGGGCGAGGCCAAGCTCGCGCGGTACGGGGAGGGGCTGCTGGCCGCCCTCGCGGAGGCGGCCGCCGGGCAGCCCGCTGCCGAGCCGGCCCCGGCCCCCCGGGCGGGGTCCGGGGAGGGCGCGCAGGCGGACCCGCAGTCCGGCCCGCAGCCGGCCCCCCACGCCGGTCCGCGGCCCGGGGAGGCGGAGGAGGAGCCGCCCTTCGACCCGTACGAGGAGGACCCGGCCTGGGACGACTGGCAGTAGCCCGCGGGACCGGTCGGAAAGGTGCAGGTCAGAGGGGGCGGCGTTCCGTTCGGCGGACACCGCTTGATCGATCAAAGTATCGAGGGGTTAGCATATGAGCGCCGCCTAGCTCGAAAGATAAAACCTGTGACTGTCAACGAGGACTCGTTCACTGACTGGAAGCTCCGCGAGGAGATCGCGGAGTCGATGATCCCGATCATCGGGAAGCTGCAGCGCGAGCGGGACGTCACCGTCCTGCTCCACAGCCGCTCCCTGGTGAACAAGTCGGTGGTCAGCATCCTGAAGACCCACCGGTTCGCCCGGCAGATCGACGGCGAGGAGCTGTCGGTCACCGAGACCATGCCGTTCCTGCAGGCCCTCACCGCCCTCGACCTGGGCCCGTCCCAGATCGACATCGGCATGCTCGCCGCGAACCACAAGGCCGACGACCGCGGTCTGTCGGTGGCGGAGTTCACCGCCGAGGCCGTCGCCGGTGCCACCGGCGACAACAAGATCGAGCGCGGTGGATCGCGCGACGTCGTCCTCTACGGCTTCGGCCGCATCGGCCGCCTCGTCGCCCGCCTGCTCATCGAGAAGGCCGGCTCCGGCAACGGCCTGCGCCTGCGCGCCATCGTCGTCCGCGGCGGGGGCGAGGCCGACCTGGTCAAGCGCGCCTCGCTGCTGCGGCGCGACTCGATCCACGGCCAGTTCAACGGCACCATCACGGTGGACGAGGCGAACAGCACGATCGTCGCCAACGGCAACGCGATCAAGGTGATCTACGCAAACGACCCCTCCGAGGTCGACTACACGGCGTACGGCATCAACGACGCCATCCTCATCGACAACACCGGCAAGTGGCGCGACCGCGAGGGCCTCTCCAAGCACCTGCGCCCCGGCATCGACAAGGTCGTCCTGACGGCTCCGGGCAAGGGCGACGTCCCGAACATCGTCCACGGCGTCAACCACGACATGATCAAGCCGGACGAGCGGGTCCTGTCCTGCGCGTCCTGCACCACCAACGCGATCGTCCCGCCGCTGAAGGCCATGGACGACGAGTTCGGCGTCCTGCGCGGTCACGTGGAGACCGTCCACTCGTTCACGAACGACCAGAACCTGCTGGACAACTACCACAAGGCCGACCGCCGCGGCCGCTCCGCGCCGCTCAACATGGTCATCACCGAGACCGGTGCCGCCTCCGCCGTCGCCAAGGCGCTGCCGGAGCTCAAGGCCCCGATCACGGGCAGCTCGATCCGCGTCCCCGTCCCGGACGTCTCGATCGCCATCCTGAGCCTGCGCCTGGGCCGCGAGACCACCCGTGACGAGGTCCTGGAGTACCTCCGCGACGTCTCGCTGCACTCGCCGCTGAAGCGCCAGATCGACTTCACCACGGCTCCCGACGCCGTCTCGATGGACTTCGTCGGCTCGCGCCACGCCTCCATCGTGGACGCCGGCGCGACCAAGGTCGACGGCGACAACGCGATCCTGTACCTCTGGTACGACAACGAGTTCGGCTACTCCTGCCAGGTCATCCGGGTCGTCCAGCACGTCTCCGGCGTGGAGTACCCGACCTTCCCGGCCCCCAAGGCCTGAACCGGGGGTCCGGCCGGGGGTTCTGAGGCCCTGACGGCCTGAAGCCCCGGCGGCCGGAGTCCCGGCCCGGCCGGGACGAGCAGTTCCGCATGCACACGGCAGGCGGGCGGCAGTACACCACTGCCGCCCGCCTGCCGTCGTTTCCGGCCCCCGCCGGGCGGTGGCGCACGGGGTCCTCGGGGGTGTGGCGGGAATCAACCCCTGTGTCCCCGGGGACGATTGGGATTCATCCGGCATTCGGACGCCGTTGTTCGACCTTCGGACAACAGAAGGTCAAATCCTTGTTGCATACCTGTCAAACAGCCGGATTGGCTGGCACTCTCCTTTCGGCCCCCCCACGGCAATCAAGGAGAGCGTGTGACCCACGTCAAGTCCGCATCCCCCACCTCCCGCACCCGTACCCGGATCGCGGCCGGTGCCCTCGTCGCGTCGGCCGCCATGGTCGCGCTGGTCATGCAGAGCGGTTCCGCCACCGCGCAGCCCGACCGCGAGGCCGGCGCCACCGCCGTCGCGCAGTCGGCCCCGCAGCGCGCCGCCGCCATCGCGCAGGCGCAGGCCGGTGCCGCCGCCACCGCCAAGGCCATCGGCCTCGGCTCCGGCGAGGCGCTCGTCGTCCGTGACGTCATCCGCGACGGCGACGGCACCGTGCACACCCGCTACGAGCGCACCTACGCCGGCCTGCCGGTGCTCGGCGGCGACCTCGTCGTGCACAAGAAGGCCGACGGCGCGCTGCGCACCACCCGCGCGACCGGCGCGAAGATAGCCCTGCGCTCCACCTTCGCCGCCACCGCGGCCCCCAAGGGCGCCCGCAAGGTCGTCTGGGCCGCCTCCGGTTCCCCGGTCCTGGCCTGGGAGTCCGTCGCGAAGGGCGCCTCGCACGACGGCACCCCGAGCGAGGTGCACACGATCACCGACGCCCGTACCGGCAAGAAGCTCTACAGCTTCGACGCGATCTTCACGGGCACCGGCACCAGCCAGTACAGCGGCACCGTCAGCCTCGGCACCACCCCTGCGAGCGGCCAGTTCCAGCTGACCGACGGCGGGCGCGGCGGCCACAAGACCTACGACCTCAACGGCGGGACGAGCGGCACCGGTTCGCTCTTCGTGGACGCCGACGACACGTGGGGCGACGGCACCGTCAACAGCCGCCAGACCGCGGCCGTGGACGCCGCCTACGGCGCCGCGGTGACCTGGGACTTCTACAAGAACGAGCTGGGCCGCCTGGGCATCCGCGGCGACGGCGTCGGCGCGTACTCCCGCGTCCACTACGGCAACGCGTACGTCAACGCCTTCTGGAACGACTCCTGCTTCTGCATGACGTACGGCGACGGCACGAACAACGCCAAGCCGCTGACCTCCCTGGACGTGGCCGGCCACGAGATGAGCCACGGCCTGACCGCCTCCACCGCCGGACTGAAGTACAGCCGCGAGTCGG
Source organism: Streptomyces sp. NPDC030809 (assembly GCF_055572195.1). Taxonomy (NCBI): domain Bacteria; kingdom Bacillati; phylum Actinomycetota; class Actinomycetes; order Kitasatosporales; family Streptomycetaceae; genus Streptomyces; species Streptomyces sp. NPDC030809. Next base: position 492,116 of record NZ_JBVIDV010000001.1, on the reverse strand, counting down.
GCGGCCTCAACGAGGCCACCTCCGACATCTTCGGCACCTCCGTCGAGTTCTACGCCGCCAACTCCTCGGACCCCGGCGACTACCTCATCGGCGAGAAGATCGACATCCGCGGCAACGGCACCCCGCTGCGCTACATGGACAAGCCGAGCCGCGACGGCAACTCGGCCGACTCCTGGTCGAGCTCGGTCGGCCGCCTCGACGTGCACTACTCGTCGGGCCCGGCGAACCACTTCTTCTACCTGCTGGCCGAGGGCAGCGGCGCGAAGACGATCAACGGTGTGAGCTACAACTCGCCGACCTCCAACGGCTCGACGGTCACCGGCATCGGCCGGGTCAAGGCCTACAAGATCTGGTACAAGGCCCTGTCCACCTACATGACCTCGTCGACCACCTACGCCGGGGCGCGCACCGCCACCCTGAGCGCGGCCGGCGACCTGTACGGCACCGGCAGCGCCGAGTACGCCGCCGTGAACGCGGCCTGGGCCGCGGTCAACGTCAAGTAGTCCGGAGGCCGTACGGCCGAACGGTCCGGTGGGCGCCCCCGCATCCGTGCGGGGGCGCCCCCTGCCGTCCGGCCTCCTGTCCGCGGCGGCGCACCGGGACCGTTCCGTTTCGACACGGCGGCAGGATCGCCGCCCGGCGTTCGCGCATGATCGGTGCTTCCCACCGATCACGAAAGTGTGAGCCCATGTCGAACGGCATCAAGGTCCGCCCCGCCCGCACCGAGGACTTCCCGCAGTGGCGCGCCCTCTACCGCGGCTACGCCGACTTCTACGGGGTCGAGCAGACCGAGGAGTCCGCCGCCCTCGTCTGGTCGTGGATCCACGACCCCGCCCACGAGGTGAACGCCCTCGTCGCCGAGGAGGACGGCGGCCGGCTGGTCGGCCTCGCCCACTACCGGCCCTTCGCCCGCCCCCTCTCCGCCACCGTCGGCGGTTTCCTCGACGACCTCTTCGTGGACCCCGCGAGCCGCGGCACCGGCGCCGCCGACCTGCTCCTCGCGGCCCTCCGGGAGCTCGCCGCCGAGCGCGGCTGGAGCGTGGTGCGCTGGATCACGGCCGACGACAACCACCGGGCCCGCGCCAAGTACGACCAGGTGGCCACCCGCACGATGTGGGTCACCTACGACATGGCCCCGGCCGCCGGCTGAGCTCCGCCGGGGACGGCGCAACGCCCTGGCGGGGCACCGCGGGCCGTGGTGTCATGGAAGGGACGGAGAGAGTCCCACCAGTGAGGATGCGGAGGAGCGGCCCCGAGCCGCGCACCGCACGATCAGGACCCGCGAGAAGCGGGCGGACTCTTTCCGTCCCGGGCCGCGCTGCGCACGCCGCAGGAGGCGGTCTTCCGGCCGGGCCGGACCTCGGGCAGGATGGCCCGTCGCACCGGAGTCCACCCGGGCGCCGCCCGCGGAGCCCGGCCCCCACCCCGATCCGGAGGACCGCGTGGCGGCAGGGCACGACCAGGCGCGTCGCGACGCGCTGTACCGCGACCCGTACCCGCTCTACGCCCGGGCCCGCCGGGCCGAGGGGCTGACGTACGTGCCCGAACTGGCGGCCTGGCTCGTGGCGCGCGACGAGGACGTACGCGAAGTGCTGCGCCGTGCGGAGGACTTCTCCTCGGCGAACGCACTCCTGCCGGACGTGCAGCCCTCGCCGGAGGCGCTCGGCATCCTGGGCCGCGGCTCCGGACCGCGGCCCACCGTGCTGACCACGGACGGGGCCGCGCACCGGAGGCACCGGGCCCCCCTGAACCGGGCGCTGTCCGCCGCCCGCTCGGCGGCCCTCCTCCCGTACGCCCGCACCCGGGCGCGCGAACTGCTCGCGGAGTTCGCCGGGAGCGGCTCCGCCGAGCTGGTGGCGGCATACGCGCGCAGGCTGCCCGGCGAGGTGGTCGGGCGGCTCATCGGCCTGGACCCGGCGGACGTCCCCGCCGCCGTGCGCGGCGGCTACCGGGCCGAGCAGCTCCTGTTCCGCCCGCTGCCGCCCCGGGAGCAGACGGCCGCCGCCGAGGAGGTGGCCGCCCTCCAGCAGCTCCTGGACGGATACGTCGCCGAACGCCGGGCCCGCCCCCGCGCGGACCTGTGCTCGGACCTGGCCACCGCCGCCGCCCCGGGCGGCGCGGCACTCGCCCCCGAACAGCGCCGGGAGGTGGCGGCGCAGCTGCAGAACCTGCTGCTCGCCGGCTTCCTGACGACCGGCGCGCTGATCGGCACCACCCTCCTGCACCTGCTGTCCGACCGGCGGCAGTGGCAGCTGCTGTGCGCCGATCCCGGGCTGGTTCCGGCCGCGGTCGAGGAGGGCGCCCGCTTCGACACGGCCATCCAGGCCTTCCGCCGGATCACGACCCGGCCGGTCCGGCTCGCCGGTACGGAACTGCCCGCGGGCGCCGCCGTACTGGTGGCGTACGCCTCGGCCAACCGCGACGAGCGCCGCTACGCCCGGCCCGACGCCTTCGACATCCGGCGGCCCGGCCACCGGCACCACCTCGCCTTCGGCCACGGCCCGCACGCCTGTCCCGGGGCGCACCTGGGCCGCGGCCAACTCCGGCTGACCCTGGAGCTGTTCGCCGAGCAGCTGCCGGGACTGCGCCTGGACCCCGCGCACCCGCGCCCCGCGATGTACCCGACACTCATCCACCGCACCCCGGAAACCCTGCACGTGGTGTGGTGAGCACCGGCCTGCCGCCGGTGCCCGCCCACCGGCCCCGCCCGGCCGGCGGGGGTCCGGGGCCCGGCGCCCGCCCGCGCCCGGGGTGCGAAAATGCCCCTGTCGGGCAGTGGGCGGACGGGGAGCGAGGCGGCGCGGTGGCGGAGACGCACGAGACGGGCGGGGACCCGGCGCCGGGCCGGACGCCGGACGGGGCCCCGGTCCGCGTGGACGGCCGGACCGAGCGCGGCCGGCGGACCCGCGAGAAGATCGCGGACGCCCTGCTCGCCCTCCTCGACGACGGGGTCGCCGAGTTCCCGGCCGAGCGCGTGGCCGAACGCGCCGGAGTCTCCCGCCGGCTCGTCTTCCACCACTTCGCCGACATGTCCGAACTCGTCGACCTCGCCATCACCCGGCGGCTGGAGCAACTGGCCGAGCAGGTCAGGCCGCTGCCGGTGACCGGGCCGCGCCGGGACCGGGTGGCGGCCCTGGCCGAGCAGCGGGCCCGGATCCTGGAGTGGATCACCCCGGCGCGGCTGACCCTGCTCCGGATCGACCACCCCTCCCCGCGGATCCGGCAGGTCACGGACGAGGCCTTCGAGGAGGCCCGCAGCAGGGTCGCCGAGATCTTCGCGGAGGAGCTCGGCCGCCTCGACGGCAGCCGGGCGGCCGAGCTGCTCGACGGCCTGGACGCCGTCACCACCTGGGGGGCCTGGCACCACTGGCGCACCGGCGGCAAGAGCCCGCAGGAGGCGCGCGCCGCCATGGAGGCCACCGTCCTGAACCTGCTGGCCTCGGCCGACCACCCGCGGGACTGACACCGGCCGCCGCTGCCGCGGTACGGGCCCACCCCGGCGGCTGCCGTCAGGCCAGAGCCACGTCCTCGGCCCGCGCGGTCAGCGTCACCCCGTCCGGACCCGCCGAGATTCCGGTGGGGCGCAGGCCGAGGGGGAGGGCGGGCAGGGTGCGGGTCTGCCGGGCGAGTGCCCGGGCGATGAGCGGGCTGTCCGGGTCCAGCGCGCGCCCGGCCACCGAGGCGGCGGCCGGGCGCAGGGAGACCACCCCCTCGTGCAGTTCCACGTCCGCGGTCAGGGACAGCGGGGCGCCCAGCACGCTGCGCCGGATGAGCAGGCGGCCGCCGCCCGCGTCGGAGACCTGCGCACCGCCGTCCGGACCGCCGCCCAGGGCGGCGTACGGAGTGGTGAACCGCGCGTCGGCCGAGGCGGCCCGGTAGCCCCGGCCCTGCGGGGACACCTCGTCGAGGGTGACCTCGGCGGTGACCGGGCGGCCCCCGCTCGTGGCCTCGGCGTGCACCCGTACCTGCGCGTAGCCCTTCCGGACGGCCTGGACCAGGAAGGGCGGCCCTCCGATCGACACCTCCGGACGGCCCGTCAGGCCGGGCTGCCGCCGGGCGATCCGGTCCGCGATCCGCCCCTCGGCCCGGCTGCGGGCGACCGAGTCGGCGAGGGGCGGCACGAGCAGCACGGCGAGGGCCGCGAGCAGGGCCGTACGCAGCCGCCGGCGCGGGCGGCGGGGGCGGGAAGGCGGGCGGGGGAGGGTGCGGGAGCGCATGGGCGACCTCATCGGGTGGGAAGGACGGCGGCGGGGCCGGTGCCCGTGCCGGCGGGGGCGGCGGTCCCGGCGGCCGCAGCCGGGCCCTCGTGGGCCCGGGCGACCGCGGTGCCCTCGATGTCGAGTTCGGGGAGGATCCGGTCGAGCCGGCGCGGCAGCCACCACGCGCCGTCGCCCAGCAGGGACATGGTGGCGGGGACCAGCAGCCCGCGGACCACGGTGACGTCCAGGGCCACCGCTGCCGCCAGGCCGGTGCCGAACATCTTCACCACCGGGTCGTCCGACAGGACGTAGGCCAGGAAGACGCTCACCATGATCAGTGCGGCGGAGCTGATGATCCGCCCGGTCGAGGCCAGCCCGTGGACCACCGCGCGCCGGCCGTCCCCGTCCGCGAGGTAGCGCTCGCGGACCGCCGTGAGCAGGAAGACCTCGTAGTCCATCGACAGGCCGAACAGGACGGCGAACATCAGCAGGGGCACGTAGCCGGGCACCGGCACCGGCCCCTCCAGGCCGATCGCGTGCGCGCCCCAGCCCCGAACGAAGACCGCGGTCAGCACCCCGTACGCGGCGGCCACCGAGAGGAGGTTCAGCACGGCGGCCTTGAGTGCGAGGAGCGGGGAGCGGAACGCGGCGAGGAGCAGCAGCGAGGCCACGGCGACCACCACCCCGATCACGGCCGGAAGCCGGTCCGCCAGGCGGTCGTTGAGGTCACCGGCCGCGGCGGCGGCCCCGCCCACGTGCGCGGTCCCGGCCCCCGCGGTGGCGGCGGGCAGCACCTCCCGCCGCAGCGCGTCGACCAGGCGGGCGGTCGCCGGGTCCCCGGGGGCGGTGGCGGGCGTGACCTGCCAACGGACCGTACGGCCGTCCGTCCCGGTCTGCGCCGGGCTCACGGACGCCACCCCGGGGGTCCGGGCCAGGGCCGCGGAGACCCGGGTGATCCGGGGGTCCTGCGGGCCCGCGGCCGAGTCGGGGAGGGTGTCCGTCACCTGGAGCGGGCCGTTGGCGCCGGGGCCGAACGCCGCCGAGATCCGCTCGTACGCCGTGCGGCCGGCGGAGCCGGACGGCTTGTCCCCGGCGTCGAGCCGGCCGAAGGACAGCTGGGTGGCCGGTGCGGCGAGCAGCAGGAGCAGGGCGAGGCCGGCGAGGAGGTGCGGCCAGGGGCGGGCGGCGACCCGCTCGGCCAGCCGGTGCCAGCCCCCGGGCGCGGCGTCGTTCTCGGCGGGCGGGGTGGCGCCCAGCCAACGGGACAGCAGGGTCAGCAGGGCGGGCAGCAGGGTGAGGGTGGCCGCGACGGCCACCAGCACGGCGACCGCCGGGGCCAGGGCGAGGGCGCGCAGCAGCGGCAGTCCGCCGAGCGCGAGACCGGCCAGCGCGGCGATCACCGCACATCCCGCGAAGGCGGCGGCCTTCCCGGCGGTGGCCGTGGCGAGGGCGGCGGCCTCGGCGGCGGGCAGGCCCCGGCCGCGGAGCGCGCGGAACCGGGTGAGGCACAGGAGCGTGTAGTCGATCCCGACGCCCAGGCCGATCATCGCGGCGATCGTGGTGCCGGAGGAGGGCATGTCCATCAGGTGCCCGGCCAGCCCGATCGCGGCCAGCGAGGCGGCCAGCCCGGCGATGCCGACGACCAGGGGGAGCCCCGCGGCCGCGGCCCTGCGGAAGCCCAGCATGAGGACCGCGGCGGCCGCGGCCAGACCGATCAGCTCGCTGCGGCGGGTGTCCGGACGGTCCACTGCGGCGGCGAGGTCCCCACCGGGGGTCACCTCGATCCCGGCGGCGCGCGCCGGCGCGGCCGCGTCGAGGACCTGCCGGGTCAGCGCGGCGGTGATGTCCCGGCCGGTGAGGTCCAGTCCGACGGAGAGCAGGGCCGTGTGCCCGTCCGCGGCGATCGGGCCCGCGCCGGTGCCGCCGTAGGGGGAGGTGACGCTCACGACGTGCGGCACCTCCGCCAGGGCCCGGGCGCTGCGCTCCACGGCGGCCTTGGCCGGGTCCCCGGTCAGGACCGGCCCGCCGGGCGCCGTGTGCAGGACGAGGGGCTGGCTGCCGGAGGCCGGCCCGGGGAACGCCGCGGCCGCCGCATCGAGCGCGGCCTGGCTGTCGCTGCCCGGAATGACCACGGCCTCACTGGTCACCCGTCCGGCCGCGACCACGGCCGCCCCGAGTGCCAGGAGGAGCAGCACCCACCCCGCCACCACCCGTCCCGCCCGCCGAGCACACCAACGCCCCAACCCGAGGAACATCGCCCTCCCCTTCCGCCACCCGGCGGCCCGCTGAAGCCACCGGATATTCATTGCACTGGTCGTGCAGCTTTACGCTTTCACTCGCAGTGCAAGAATGTCAATCGCGGAAGGGCAGGGCCCCGGTTCAGCGGTCGTCCCGCATCTCGTCGAGGTCCGCCTCGCCCAGGTCCCGCATCACGTCGCGCATCGTCGCGTCCTCCCGCCCGCGCTCCTGCGCCACCTCCTCGGGGCTGCGCGGCCGCCCCCCGGTCTTCATCTGCTCCGGCTCGGGCGACCGCCCCCGGATCTGCTCCTCCCGCCCCTTCCCCGGCGCCTGCCGCTTCTGTTCCATCCCGCCGTCCCGGCCCTCACGCCCCATGACCCTCACGCTCCTCCGTCCGTACCGACGGCCCTGCGACCGCCCTACCGCGCCGCTAACCCCTCCGCTCCCCGCCAAACACCCCGCGCCCGGACGGGCCGGAGCCGTCGTTTTCGCGGGGGCCGGGCGGGCAGACGCCTCGCCACAGGGGGGCCGGGGCGAGGTGGTGAGGGCGATGGCGCGGCCGGTGTGGAGCGGGGTGCTGGGATTCGGGCTGGTGAGCGTGCCCGTGGGGCTGTACACCGCGACCGAGAGTCACGCGGTGCGCTTCCACCAGCTGCAGCGCGGGACCGCCGACCGGATACGGAACCGGCGGGTGAACGAGCGGACCGGCGAGGAGGTCCCGGCCGAGGACGTCGTGAAGGGCTACGACACCGGCGGGGAGTACGTGCTCGTCGAGCAGTCCGAACTCGACGACATCGCGCCCGGCCGGTCCAGGACGCTCGACATCAGCGGTTTCGTGGACCTGGACGAGATCGACCCGGTCTTCTTCGACCGGACCTACTACCTCGGGCCGAAGGGCAAGGAGTACGCGAAGGTCTACGCCCTGCTGGAGCGGGCCCTCGCCAGGACCCGCCGCGCGGGGGTGGCCACCTTCGTCATGCGCGGACGCGAGTACCTGGTCGCGCTCACCTCGGACGACGGGGTGCTGACCCTGCACACCCTGCACTGGGCCGACGAGATCCGGGACCCGCGCCGGGAGGTGCCCGACCTGCCCGCCGCCCCGGGATCGAAGTCCGGGGTGCAGGCCGGGTCGAAGGAGCTGAAGATGGCGGAGCAGCTCGTCGAGGCCCTCGCCGCGGACTGGAACCCCGAGGAGTTCCACGACACCTTCCAGGAGAAGGTGGCCGCCCTGGTCGAGGCCAAGAAGGCCGGCGAGACGGTCGAGAAGGCGGAGCTCCCCGCGGAGGCCACCAACGTGATCGACCTGACGGAGGCCCTGCGCGCCAGTGTGGAACGGGCCCGCGGGCGCAGGCGTGGCACGGCCGGAGGGGGCGGCCGCCGCGGCAGCGGGTCCGCCGCAAAGGCGGACGGCGAGGCGGACGGCGAGGCGGGCGGCAAGGCGGGCACAGCGGGTGGGGAGTCCGAGGGGGAGTCCTCCCTCGGCTCCCTCACCAAGGCCGAGCTGTACGAGCGGGCCGCCGCCGCGGGCATCCGCGGCCGCTCCGGCATGACCCGCGCGGAACTGGCCGAGGCCCTGGACGGGCACCGCAGCGCCGCCTGACCCGCACGGCACCCGTGACGCGTACGGCGACGCACGGCGACGGGTGCGCACCGGCCGGGGGAACCGGTGCGCACCCGTCGGGTGTGCGGGAGGGCGGCGGCCGGGACGGCCGGGCCCTCACGGGAGGGTCAGGAGCGGCCCGCGGGCTCCGGCTCCCGGTCCGCCGCCGCGGCACGCGCCGCGATCTGCGGGTTGCGGGACTTCAGCACCGCCCAGCCCACCGCCAGGCAGACGGCCCAGCCGGCGCCCACGTAGAGGGAGACGCGGCTGTCCGGGTCGATGGCGATCATCGCGGTGACCAGCAGCAGGAAGGCCACGGCGATCCAGCTGCACACCGTGCCGCCCGGAGCCGGGAAGGCGGAGGCGGGCAGCCGCCCGGCGTCCACCGCGCGGCGGTAGCGGATGTGGCTCACCAGGATCATCAGCCAGGTCCAGATGCCGGCCGCGGTCGCGACCGAGGTGACGTACCCGAACGCCTTCTCCGGGACGATGTAGTTGAGGACCACGCCGATGCCCATGAGGGCGACGGAGAGGGTGATGCCCACGGCCGGGGTCTTGGTGGCGCTCAGCCTGCCCAGGGCCTTCGGGGCCTCCGAGTTGGCCGCCAGGTCGCGCAGCATGCGGCCCGTGGAGTACATGCCGGAGTTGCAGGAGGACAGCGCCGCGGTGAGGACCACGAAGTTCACGATGGCCGCACCCGCCGGGATGCCGATCTTGGCGAAGGCCGCCACGAACGGGCTGACCCCCGGCTGGAATTCGGTCCACTTGACGACCATGAGGATCACGCTGAGCGCACCGACGTAGAAGACGATGATGCGCCAGGGCAGGGTGTTGATCGCCTTGGGGAGGGTCTTCTCCGGGTTCTCGGACTCGCCCGCGGTGACGCCGACGAGCTCGACGGCCAGGTAGGCGAACATGACGCCCTGGAGGGTCATCAGGCTGGAGCCCACGCCCTTGGGGAAGATGCCGTCGAAGGCCCAGAGGTTGGACACCGCGGCGGTGTCGCCGGCCTGGCTGAAGCCGAAGGTCACGACGCCGATGCCGATCACGATCATGCCAATCAGGGCGGTGACCTTCACCATCGAGAACCAGAACTCGATCTCGCCGAAGATCTTCACGGAGATCAGGTTGGCGACGTACAGCACCACGAGGAAGACCAGGGCCGTCACCCACTGCGGGACGTCCGGGAACCAGAAGTGCACGTAGATCGCGGCGGCGGTCAGCTCGGCCATGCCGGTGACCACCCACATGAGCCAGTACGTCCAGCCCGTCACGAACCCGAAGAACGGGCCGAGGAACTCCCGGGCGTACTCGGCGAAGGAGCCCGAGACGGGCCGGTAGAGGAGCAGCTCGCCGAGCGCCCTCATGATGAAGAAGACGATGACGCCGGCGAGGGCGTACATGAGGATGAGGCTGGGCCCGGCCTTCGCGATGTTCGCGCCCGCGCCCAGGAAGAGGCCGACGCCGATGGCGCCGCCGATGGCGATCATCTGGACCTGGCGGCTGCCGAGTCCGCGCTCGTAGCCCTCCTCGGGCGTGCTGCCTGCGGTCGCGTCGTCGTCGCCGCGGTGCTGTTCGACCTGCGTCGAGGTCATGCTTGGTGCGCCTTTCCGCTCCATGCCGGTCCGCGCCGCGCTCGGCTGCGGACCGGATTCCGATCCCCCGGATGCTGAATGGAGTTGCTGCCGGCGGTCGGCCGGCTCCAGCGCCCCTGCCCGGCCATGGGTGGGCCGGCAGGCGGGTCGTGAAGATGTACCACGGCAGCCGGCCCGCGACCGTGGTGAACATCACCGGCAAATCGGTCATCAGCCCGCGGTCAGGCCGAAAGACCCTTGTCCGGTGATGGGATCGTTATCCGGATCTGAGCCTCCGTTGAGCGAACACGGGATGACATCGCGGCAATGCGTGCCACCCTCCGTCCGGCTACGGTGCGGTAGGAAAGCGCAGGGTGACGGGCCCGGACACGGCAACGCCGCGGCCGCATCGGCCGCGGCGTTCCCGCGTGGATCGGCCCGCCGGAGCGGGCGTCACCAGTAGTGCCGGTGGCCCGCCACCGCGTGCCCCGCCGCACCCAGTACCCACAGCACCAGGCCGACCAGGGCGAGGATCAAGCCGATCGTCCAGATGATCGAGATCCCGGTGACGAAGCCGACGATGAGCAGAATGACTCCCAGCACGATCATGACTACCTCCGGCCCCCGCGCTAACAGGATCGCAACGCGTCTACCACTGCGCGGCGCTCTTATGCCTCCCGATGTGCCACTGACGGGAACGATCGGGCCCGCGCACGCGTACTCAGGCCGAGAACCGTCCACCCAGGAGCCGCGCATGACCAGCCCGCACGAGTCCTTCCGCCTGATCCCCGGCGCAGCCGCCTCGCCGGTGATCCTGCACGTACCGCACTCCTCGCGCCTGATACCGGAGTCCGTCCGCGCCGGCATCGTGCTCGACGACCGGGCGCTGGAGGAGGAGCTCGACCACATCACCGACTCCCACACCGCCGCCCTCGCCGCGGCGGCCGCCGGACGGGCCGCCGCCACCCCCTGGCAGTTCGTCAACGGGCTGTCCCGGCTGGTCGTCGACCCCGAGCGGTTCCCCGACGACCGCGAGGAGATGCGGGCCGTCGGCATGGGGGCGGTCTACACCCGCACCACGCACCGCGAGCGCCTGCGCCCGGCCGGCTTCGACGGGCGGCCGCTGGTGGAGCGCTACTTCGAGCCCTACGCCCGGGCGATGGAGCAGGCCGTGACGGACCGGCTGGAGGCCGTGGGCCGCGCGGTCGTCCTCGACGTGCACTCGTACCCCGCGCGGGCGCTGCCGTACGAACTGCACGGCGAGGGCCCGCGGCCGCCGGTCTGCCTGGGCACGGACCCCTTCCACACCCCGCCCGGACTGCTCTCCGCGGCCCGCGAGGCGTTCGCCGGCTTCGGCGGGACGCAGCTCGACACCCCGTTCGCGGGCACCTACGTCCCGCTGGCGCACTACGGGAAGGACGAGCGCGTCGGCGCGCTGATGATCGAGATCCGCCGGGACCTCTACATGTCCGAGCCGGGCGGCCCGGCCGGGCCCGGCCTGCCCGCCCTCGGAGCGGCCCTGGCGGGACTCGTGGACACCCTGACCGCACGGACACCCTGACTGCACGGCCCCCGTGGCCGGCCCTCGTACGGCCGCCCGCCCGCCGGACCCGGCACGCCCGGATCAGGCGGGCGGGCCCGCCGGTGCCGGGGCCGTGGAGGCGCGGATGACCAGCTCGGGGTCGAAGAGCAGCTCTCCGGTGGGCACGTCGCGGTTGCCGACCAGGGCCAGCACACTGCGGGCCACCTCCAGCGACAGCCGGTCGGCGGGCTGCCGGACCGTCGTCAGCGGCGGATCGGTGAACTCGGTGACCCCGGTGCCGTCGTAGCCGACCACCGACACCTCCCCCGGGACGGACCGGCCCTGCCGGCGGATCCCGCGGATCGCGCCCAGGGCCATCCAGTCGCTGGCGGCGACGATCGCGGTGGCCCCGAGCTCCAGCAGCGGGCCGACGGCGGCCTGCCCGCCCTCGACCGTGTAGGACTGGCGGATCACCCAGCGCTCCGCGTCCTCGATCCCGCGCCGGGCCATGGCCGCCAGGAAGCCCTGCACCCTGCGGTCGGCCGGCCGGTTGCCCGCCGGGCCGGAGGCCATGCCGATCCTCCGGTGGCCCAGCCGGTACAGGTGGTCCACGGCGAGTTCGGCGGCGAGCAGGTCGTCGGTGGAGAACACCGGGACCGCCACGCCGTCCGCGAACTCGCCGTTGACGCCCACGTACGGGACCCGGCGCTGGCGCAGCACTTCGTAGGCCTCGGTGTCCGCGCCCTCGACGGTGTTCGAGGCGGAGAGGAACACCACCGCCGCGATGCCCTTGTCCACCAGCGAGGAGACGAAGTCGAGTTCCTGGACCCCGCCCGCGAAGGCCGGGCAGAGCACCGTCTTGAGCCCGTGCGGGGCGAGGGCGGCCTCGATGCGCTCGGCCACGTCGGCGAAGAACGGGTTCGAGATGTGGTCGGTGATCACGGCCACCAGCCGTCCCTGCGTGGTGCGTTCGTAGCCGAGCTCGGCCATCGCCTGCTCCACCGCGTCCCGGGTCTTGCGCGAGACGCCCTGGCGGCGGTTGACCACCCGGCTGACGGTCGCCTCGCTGACCTGCGCGCGGGCCGCGACGTCGGTGATGCCGACCTTCATCGCCGTCCTTCCGTGATCGTGAGCGAGGCCAGACCACCGCGGGGGACGGCCAGGCTCCGCGGCCCCTCCCCGAACCGGGCCGACGTGGACTCGATGATACGGCCGTCCGGGGCGTGGATCACCTGTACGACCTCGGCCGGCCCGCCCTGCACCGACAGGGTCAGCAGGTCCCCGGCGGAGCCGTTGACCAGGGTCACCCGGCGGTGGGCGGACAGGTCGAGGGGGACGACCAGGGCGCCGTGGACGGCGATCAGGCAGCGGTCCCCGGCGGCGGCCCGCACCAGCGGGTACAGCTCGTCGGGCCGGCCCGGCTCCACCTCGCCGTCCAGCAGCAGCGCGCGGTGCTCGTGCCACTGGCGCAGCCAGAAGCCGAGCGCGTCCCGGTGCGCCCGGGGGATCCGGTCCAGGCGCACCGAGACCTGCGGGACGGAGTGCAGGGCGCCGATCAGCTGCCGGGCCACCGCTTCCACCGGCGCCTGCGCCGACCACAGCAGCATGTCGGAGTGGACCGCGCCGCCGACCGCCGTCAGGGCCGTGTCCAGGGTGCGGACCCGGTTGGCGGTGGCGTCGGCCGGGCAGTCGAAGGAGCGCAGCATGTTCCCGAACGGGGCGGCCCCGGGCCCGGTGTACGGCTGGCGCAGCTCCAGGAGCAGCCCCTCGGGGCGTACGTCCTCCAGCGCGGCCCGCAGTTCGGCGAGCAGCCCGGCCATCGCCCGGCCCACGTCCCCGCCGCCGTCGCCCGCGTACACCATGGCCTGGTCGAGGAAGTCCAGCTTGAGCCCGTCCAGGCCGTGCCCGCGCACCAGCCGGACGCACGACTCGACCACGTGGCGGCGCACTTCGGGCCGGCGCGGGTCGAGGACCCGGGCCCCGGGCACGGTGGCCGCGGCGGGCGCGTACGGGGCCCAGCGGGGGTGGCAGTCGGCGCCGGGGCCGATCAGCAGGGGGGCGGTCCACGCCAGGTAGCGCAGGCCCAGGGCGCGGACCTTCGCGACGTGCCCGGTGAAGTCGGGGAACTTCACGGGGTCGGGCCGCCAGTCGCCGAGGCCCGCGTAGCCGCGCCCGTGGCCGTACTCCTGCCAGCCGTCGTCGAGGATGAGGGCCCCGCAGCCCAGCCGGGCGGCCAGCGCCGCCTGGGTCTCCACCTCCTCGGCGGTGACCTCCTGGTTGAAGGCGTACCAGGTGGAGTAGACGGGGGTGCGGGCCCCCTCGGGCACCGGCATGGGCGGCAGTTCCCGGGCGTACCAGGCGCGCAGCGGCCGCAGGGCGGCGGCCACCGAGGGGGCCGACGGGACCAGCAGGATCCGGTGCGGCCGGCCCTCCGGGTCGGCGGGCAGCCGCAGGTGCACCACGTGGCTGTCGTTCTCCTCGGAGACCCCGAAGCGCAGGGTGGCCTCGGGGGCCGGGTCCGCCGCCGCGAAGGTGAGCAGGGTGGCGCCGGAATGGTCGTAGAGGCAGCCCGCGGCCAGGCCGGAGACCAGGGAGACCGAGGCCCGGCCCTCCCAGTCGGCGACCAGGGTGCGGCGCCAGCCGCCCAGCGGGTGCCAGTAGCCGGCGGCGTCGCCCAGCGGGACCGAGAACCGGATCTCCACGGGGGCGCCCTCGGACGCGGCCTCCAGCAGGAGCAGGCCGCCGGGGAGCCCGGCCAGGGTCCAGCCGGCCGGGGCGGGGTCCTCGCCCGGGGCGTGGACCAGCACGGCCGCCCGTACCCCGTCGAGCAGGGGGGCGTACGGGACGGGGGGCAGGTGCGCGGTGGTCACGGGTTCCGGGGACGGCGGGACCGCGTCGGCACCGGTGGCGGTGTCGGTCGGCATGGTCACTCCTTCACGGCGCCGGCGAGCAGGCCGGACACGAAATGGCGCTGGAGCGCGAGGAATACGGCGGCCATGGGCAGGGCGGCCACCGAGGTGCCGGCGAGGATCGCGCCGTAGTCGGTCTCGTCCAGGCCCTGGAGGGAGGCGAGTGCCACCGGCAGGGTGTACGTGGAGCCCTCGCGGAGCACGACCAGCGGCCAGACGAAGTCGTTCCACTGGTAGAGGAAGAGGAAGATGGCCAGCGCGGCGAGCGCGGGCCGCATGGGCGGCAGCGCCACCCGCAGGAACAGGCGCAGCTCTCCGCAGCCGTCGATCCGCCCCGAGTCCAGCAGGGAGGCGGGCAGCGTGGCCATCGACTGGCGCATCAGGAAGATCCCGAACGGCAGGGCCAGGTTGGGCAGGACCACCGCCTGGTAGGTGCCCAGCCAGCTCAGATCGGCCATCATCCGGAACAGCGGCACCAGGGTGACCTGCGCGGGCACCACGAGACCGAGCATGAGCAGCCCGAACAGGGCCTCCCGGCCGCGGAACCGGAAGACCGCGAACCCGTAGCCGGCCAGGGTGCAGACGGCCCCCGCGCACACGGTGTACACGGTGGCGATCAGCAGGGAGTTGAGCAGGACCCGGCCGAACTGCGCGGAGTCCTGGAGGGACCGCAGGTTCTCCGCCAGCCGGCCGCCGGGCAGCAGCGGCGGCGGGCTGGCGAAGATCTCCTCCGAGCTGTGGGTGGCCCCGATGACCAGCCAGTAGAACGGGACCGCCACGGCCGCCAGGAGGATGGCGAGCCCGGAGGTCAGCAGGATGCCCTGGGCCCGTGAACGAGGGGTGGTTCCGGCGGTCTTCAATCCTTCTCTCCCAGGAGGCGGAACTGGATCAGGCCGAGGATTCCGATGAGGACGGCGAGGGCGTACGCGAGGGCGGAGGCGTAGCCGAAGTCGAAGTACTTGAAGGCGTTCTGGTAGAGGTACACGCCGACGGTGAGCGTGGCGTTGTCCGGGCCGCCGCCGGTGAGGACGTACGGCTCGTCGAAGAGCTGGAGGGTGCCGATGGTGGAGAGCACCGTGGTGAGCAGCAGGACCGGGCGCAGCCCGGGCAGGGTCACGTGGCGGAAGGACTTCCACGCACCCGCCCCGTCCACGGCCGCCGCGTCGTACAGCTCGGCGGGCAGGCTCTGCAGCCGTGCCAGCAGGATCACCGCGTTGTAGCCGGTGTAGTGCCAGGTGAGGGCGAGGCCGAGGGAGACCTGCGCGGCCAGCGGATGCGTCAGCCACGGGACCGGGCCGGCGCCCACGCGCTCCAGCAGCCAGTTCACCAGCCCGTACTCCTTGTTGAGCAGGACGGAGAACACGATGCCGTACGCCACGAGCCCGGTGACCATCGGCAGGAAGAAGCCCAGCCTGAAGACGGAACGGGCCCTGAGGAGGCGGGAGTTCAGGGCGACGGCCAGACCGGTGGCCAGGGCCAGCATGACCGGTACCTGCACGACCAGGATGACCGCGGTGTTCTCCAGCGCGGTCCGGAAGAGCGGATCGTGCAGCAGCCGCTCGTAGTTGGCGGCGCCCACGAAGGTCTCCGCCCCGCCGGTGCTCCGGTGCAGGCTGAGGACGAAGGACCAGCCGATGGGGTAGAGCTTGAAGACCGCGAAGAGCAGCAGGGCGGGCAGGACGAACAGGTACGGGGCGGGGCGGCGGCGCGGCCTCGTCGCACTCACCGGACGACCTTGCGGCCCGTCTGCTGCGCCAGCTGGTCGGCCGCTTCCCTGAGCACGCGGGCCGGGTCCGCGCCCCCCAGCAGGACCTTCGACTGGGCGTCGGTGACCAGCTTGAGGGCCCGCGCGTAGTCGGCGGTGTAGTTGACGGCGGGCTGGGGGGCCTTGAGCGCGGCGAGGAAGATCTCGCCCCGCTTCTGCCCGCCGAAGAACGCGGACGGCTCGTGGAAGACGGCGTCCCCGTACGCGGACATCAGCGCGGGTGCGATCCCCTTGTCCCGGTAGGTCCGCACCTGGGAGGCGGGGCGGGTGAGCACGAACTCGACGAAGGACCAGGCGGCCGCCTGGTGCCTGCTGCTGCCGGCCACGGCGAGGTGGGTGGAGTTCACCGTCGCCGCCGTCGAGCCGCCGCGCCGGACGGCCGGGGGCAGCCGGACCTTCCACTTGCCGCGCTCGCCGGGCACCTGCTCCTCGATGATCCCGCCGAACCAGGTCGGCATCGGCCAGACCGCCGCGGTGCCCTTCTTCAGTGCGCTCATCAGGGTGTTCCAGCCGCCGGCCAGGTCGCAGACGAGCCCCGCGTCGTTGAGGGTCTTGATCAGGGTCATCGCCCGGACGGCCGCGGGGGAGTCGAGGGTGATCCGCCCGTCGAGGTCGAAGTAGAAGGCGCCCTGGAGCTGGAGGAGCATCTGGAAGAAGTTCGCGGCGTCGGCCTGGGAGGCGGGCTTGTCGAGGCCGATCAGGAAGGCCCCGGTCTTCGCCTTGAGCTGCTTCCCGGCGGCCACGGCCTCGTCCCAGGTCTGCAGGGCCTCCGCGTCCACCCCGGCCTTCTCGAACAGGTCGGCGCGGTACCAGAAGCCCCCCGAGTTCGCCTCCCAGGGAAGGGCGTTGACCCGCTTCCCGTCCGGGGAGACCGTCTGCCACAGGCCGGGGGCGAAGGCCTCCTTGTGGGCGTTCGCGCCGAGCGGGCCGAGGTCGGCGAGGCCGCCGGGGAACTTCTCCACGTAGCCCGGCAGGTAGTCCACGCCGATGTGCAGGACGTCCGCGAGGCCCTGGCCACCCGCCGCCAGACCGGTGGTGATCTTGTCCCAGATGGCCGGGTTGCCGATGTCCTCGACGGTGACCTCGATGCCCGGGAACTTCTTGTTGAACTCCGGTGTCAAGGCCTTCAGTTCGGCTGCCGGGCCCTGCCAGGACCAGACGGTGATCCGGCCCTTGTCCTTCGCGCCGGCGGAGCCGCCGGCGCCCGCCGTGCCACTGCTGCCGGAGCAGCCGGCCAGGCCGGCGAGTCCGATGCCCGCGGTGAGCGCCCCGCCCGCCTTGAGCACTCTTCGACGACCGAGTTCCATGCCGTTCCCCTGTTCTCCGCCGGTCCACCCGGAAGCTGACTGGCCGGAACTCAATCACGCGGCTGATCGACTTACAAGTCCCTGATGAAAACTTTCAGTTGGAACCGGCAAGCAGATCTGCCCGATCCGTTGCAACCGCGGCATACGCCTTGCTAGCGTGCCGCGCGCCGACCTCGTGGCAGACGAGGAACCAGGCTCCCGCCCCCAGCCACCGCTGGGAGGTGCCCCCTCCCGGGAGAACCGATGACGCGTTCCCGCACCGCCCTGCTCGCAGCCCTGGCCCTGCTCGCTCCGCTCACCGCGCTCGCCCTGGCCGAAGCACCTGCGCAGGCCGCACGCGCCGCGCAGCCCGCAGCGGCCGCAGGGCGCGACCGGCCCGCACCGCCCGCCGCCACCCCCCTCGCCCTGACCGACCCCGGCTTCGAACAGGGCGGCACCGGCTGGGAGTTCACCGAGGGCACCGGCGTGGCCGCGAACAACCCGCACGGCGGCAGCCGGCTCGTCTACCTCGACGCGGGGGCCGGCCGGAAGGTCTCGCAGACCCTCACCGCCACCGCTTCCGGCAGCCACGACATCTCCGCGTGGATCGCCACCGGCGGGGCCAACGGCCGGTTCACCGCCCGGGTGAACGGCACCGAGCGGGCCGCGCTGACCCTGCCCGAGGGTTCCGCGTACCGGCGCTGGACCCTCAGCCGGATCGGACTCGCCGCCGGCGACCGGCTGGAGATCGCCTTCGAATCCGGCGACGGCTGGGTCAACGCCGACGACCTGATGCTCTCGCCCGCCGCGCCCGCCGACCCCCGCATCAGCTCCTCGGACCCGAAGATCGTCGAGATGTTCGACTGGTCCAAGCGGAAGGCGAACAGCTGGGTCCACCCCGCCGGCACCGAGGGCCCGCTGAACGTGGACGAGTACGACCGGACGGGCAGCGGCACCGGCACGTACGGCCCCTCGTACTGGGCGGGCTACGCCAACCGCAGCGGCTACTACTCCCGCGACACGGCCCACCAGCTGGCCGGCGCCGGAGTCCTGGGCCTGCATGCCGAGAACAGGGCCATGCTGCGCGCCTTCGCGGCCACCGCCACCCCCGAGCACAAGTACTACCCGGTCTGGGCGCTCAACTTCGACAACCGCACCCCCCTGTCCATCGACTACCGCAACCCCTCCCTCTTCGTCCGCGAGGTCCCGGCCGCCTTCGAGCTGGTGCAGAAGGCCGAGGAGGCCTTCCGCTGGAGCGGGGACCGCTCCTACCTCACCGACCCCGTGCTGTGGGACTTCTACCGGCACGCCACCGGGGAGTTCGTGGACCTGCACGACGGCATCAGGGACAACGGCACCGTGAAGGTCGCCGAGGGCACCGGCAAGGGGATCTTCCAGGGCACCGCCAGCTACAACGAGCAGAGCGGCGAGCCCCTCGCCGAGGCCGGCGACGCCATCGGCTCCCAGTACCGCGCGTACACCGCGGCCGCCTCCCTCGCCCGCGCCAAGGGGGACACCGCCCTGGCCGCCGCCTCCGACCGGCGGGCCCGCGAGCTGAAGGCGTACTTCAACACCGAGTGGAGCGGCACGGGTTCGGGCGCCGACATGATCCGCGGCTGGACCACCGACGGCCGCCCGCTCACCGGCTGGGGCAAGGAGAACAGCTGGTTCATGCCGATGAAGCAGATCATCGACCCGGGCCCGCGCCGCGAGGCCTACCTCGACTACATCGACGAGCAGGCCTCGGGAGAGGGGCGCCCGGACAACATCGAGGCCCTCACCTACCTGCCCGACACCTTCTTCGCCAACAACCGCAAGGACACCGCCTGGAAGTGGATGCGGGAGGTCTACGACTGGAAGGACGTCCGGCACGTCAACACCGCGCAGGGCACCAACGGGGACTACCCCGAGGTCTCCTTCACCCTCCTCGGCCAGACCGTCGAGGGCCTCCTCGGGGTCACCCCCGATGCCCCCGCCCGCCGGCTCGCCACCCAGTCCCGGCTGCCCTCGGGCATGGACTGGCTGAAGATCGACGACCTGAGGATCGGGAGCTCCGCCTTCTCCCTGCGGCACGACGGCGACCGCAGGTCCGTGCTCACCCACACCTCCGGCACGGGGACCTGGCGCTGGGAGGCCCGGTTCCCCGGCACCTGGTCCTCGGTCCGGGTGAACGGCCTGCCGGTGCCGGTGCGCACCAAGGTCGTCGACGGGACCACGTACACCTACGCCACCCCCACCGTGGCCCCCGGCCGCACGGTCACCGTCCAGGTGCGCTGACCCCCGACCCCCCGCCCCCGTTCCGGGAGTCCGGGCGGCGGGGCCGAGGGGCGCGGGGTGTCCGAGCACCCCGCGCCCCTCTCCCTTCCGGAGCGGTCCGGCCGCTAGGGGGTGGTCTTGCCCACCTCCAGGTCCGCGGTCGGGTCCTCGACCGTGCCGCCGGGCGGGCCGGCCGCGGCGCTGGTGTTGTTCTCCGGCTTCGGGTCGCGGGTCAGCGCCGAGACCGTGGCCGTGTTGCGGATGTCCGAGCCGTCGCCGGTGTAGTCCGCGTCCAGCTTCACCTTGATCACCCAGGTCACCGAGGCCCCGGGGGCCAGCCGCGGCAGCGTGCCGCAGGTGACCGTGCGGGCCGAGGCGCAGCCCGGGTCGCCGGAGACGAAGCTCAGCGCCGTCGGCAGGGTGTCGGTGACGCTGACCTGCTCCGCCTGGGAGGGGCCGTTGTTCGTCACGGTGATCGCGTAGTCGAAGGTCTCGCCGGGGGCCACCGGGTCCGTCTGGACGGGCCGCTTGGCGACGGCCAGGTCCGCGGCCGGGGCGGCCACGCTCCCGCCGGGCGGGTTGGCGGTGTTCGAGTCGTTCTCGCTCGCCGGGTCGATGTTGTCGGCCGTCACCCGTGCGGTGTTCTTCAGGTCGCTGCCGTCCCCGCTGTACGCCGGGTCCACCTTGACGGTCAGCAGGTACTCGACCGTCTCGCCGACCTTCATCGGAGTGGCGCGGCGGCAGGAGACCACGCGGCCGGAGACCTCGCAGCCGGCCGGCGAGGAGGTGACGTACGACAGGCCCTCGGGCAGGTTGTCGGTGAGCTTGACGTTGTACGCGTCCGCCGAGGGGCCGTTGTTGGTGACCCGGATCCGGTAGTCGAAGCTCTCGCCGGGGACGGGGGACCGGCTGCCCAGCGCCTCCTTGGTGACGGCCAGGTCCGCCGTGGGCTTGTTGACCTTGCTGCCCGGCAGCCCGGCCGGGGAGCTCGTGTTGTTCTCGGGCCTCGGGTCCTTGGTGTCGGAGGTGGCCGTCGCGGTGTTGCGGACGTCCGAGCCGTCGCCGGTGTACGTGCTGTCCAGCCGGACCGTGAACCGCCAGCTCTTGGACGCCGTCGGCTCCAGGACGGCGAGCGGCCCGCAGGTGACCGTGCCGTCGGCGGCCGAGCAGCCGTCGGCCGAGGTCACGAAGGCGAGCTGGGCGGGCAGCTTGTCGGTCACGGTGGTGTTCAGCGCCCGGGAGGGCCCGTCGTTGGTGGCGGTGACCACGTACTCGAAGGTCTGCCCGGGGGCGACGGGGGTGTCGGTCACCGGTCGCTTCGCGGTCCAGACGTCGGCGCGCGGTTCGGTGACCCCGCCCGGCGGCAGCACCGGCCGCGAGGTGTTGTCCGCGGGCTCGGGGTCCTTGGAGGCGGAGGAGGAGGTGGCGGTGTTGCGCAGGTCGCTGCCGTCCCCGCGGTAGGCGGGGTCCAGCTTCACCTTGAACGTCCACACCACCTCGCCGCCGGGCACCAGGCGCGCGAGCGGTCCGCAGGTGACGGTGCGTCCGGAGGCGGTGCACGGGTCGGCCGAGGAGACGAAGGTGAGGCCGTCCGGCAGGGTGTCGGCGACCGTGACGTTGCGGGCGTCCGAGGGGCCCTTGTTGGAGGTGCGGACCTCGTACTCGAACTCCTGGCCGGGCACGGTGGGCCCGGCCCCCAGCGGGGTCTTCACCGTGGCGAGGTCGGAGACCGGGTCGAACGGGCCCGGCGGGATGACCGGCTTGGGCGTGTTGTTGTCCGGGGTCGGGTCGGTGGCGTCCGAGCTGCCGGTGGCGGTGTTGCCCAGGTCGGACCCGTCGCCCTGGTACGAGGCGCTGAGCCGGGCCTGGAAGGTCCAGCTCCTGGTCTGGCCCACCCCGAGCTGCGGCTCCGGCCCGCAGGTGACCGTCTGCGCGGTGGCGGTGCAGCCGTCGGCGGAGCCCACGAAGGTGATGCCCGCGGGGAGGCGGTCCCGGGCGGTCACGTTCCGGGCCACGGACGGGCCGTTGTTCCTGGCCGTGAGGGTGTAGGTGATGATCTCGCCGGGCGCCCGGGTGGTCCGGGCCGTGACCTCGATGTTCTGGCCCGTCCGGGCGGCCGCGGGCCGGCCGGCCGGGGCCGCTGCGGCCACCGCGGGCGGGGCGGTCCACAGGGGCGCCGCGCTGATCAGCGCGGCCAGGGCCCATGCTGCGGGCCGCCGGCCGGGGGTGCTCGTCATCGCATCTTTCCGTTCGTGGGGAGTCGGCCGTACGAGGGGCCGTACGGGAGTCACTGGAGGTGCGGTGGGGCAGGGGGGGCGGGGCGCCGCAGGGGAGCGGGCGGTCAGCCCGCCTTCGCCGTCTTGGCCAGTTCCACGTCCGCGGTGGCCGGCCGGACGCTCCCGCCCGGCGGCCCGGCCGTACCGCTGTTGTTCGCCGGCACCGGGTCCCCGGTGTCCGACGCGGCGGTCGCGGTGTTCGTCAGGGCCGTGCCGTCGCCCTGGTAGCCGGGGTCCAGCCGGACGGTGAAGGTCCACGACACGCTCTGGCCGGGGGCGAGTGCCGCCTGCGGGCCGCAGGTGAGGGTGCCCGCGTCGGCGGTGCAGCCCGGAGCCGGGGCGACGAAGGCGAGGGCGGGCGGGAGCGGGTCGGTGAACCGCACCTGCCGGGCCGTGGACGGGCCCGCGTTGCTCACCGTCACCCGGTAGGCGAAGGTCTCCCCGGGGGCCACCGGGGCGGAGCCGGCCGCCGCCTTGACCGTGGACAGGTCGGCCCGGGCGACCGGGGTCCCGCCCGGCGGCCCGGCCGCCGCACTCGTGTCGTTGGAGGGCTGCGGGTCCGGTACCCCGTGCCGGACGGTGGCCGTGTTCCCGAGGTCCGTGCCGTCGCCCTGGTAGCCGGGGTCCAGCCGGACCCGGAAGGTCCACGTGGTCTGTGCGCCCGCGGCCAGGGCGGTCCGCGCGGGGCAGGAGAGCACCTGCCGGTCCGCCGTGCAGCGGTCGGGGGAGGAGACGAAGGCCAGGGCGGCGGGCAGGGTGTCGGCGACGGTGACGGCGCCGGTGTCCGAAGGGCCCAGGTTGCGGGCGGTGATCCGGTAGTCGAACTCCTCGCCGGGGGCGACCGGGCCCGTGCCCAGGCTCTCCTTCAGCGCCGCCACGTCCGCGCGGGCGGTGACGGTGACGGTCTCGGACGACGCGGTGTTGTCGTCGGGGTTGGTGTCGGAGCGGTCGGCGGGCGGGGTCACGGTGGCCGTGTTGGCCAGGGTGGCCGGCTGGGCCGGTGCGGTGCCGGTGATCGTGTAGGTGACCGTGCCGCCGCGTTTGAGGTCGGCCGTGGTGTCGAGGGAGCCGCCGCTGCCGGAGGCCCTTCCGCAGGCGCTGCCGGTGTCCGCCTTGCACGTCCAGGTCACGCCGGTCAGCCCGGGCACGGTGTCGCGGACCGCCGCCCCGGTCACGTCGTTGGTGGTGCTGTTGGAGACCGTCACCGTGTACGTGACCGGGCCGCCGCCGGCGGGCACCGTCCTGGTGTCCACCGTCTTCTTGACCGTCAGATCGACCGGGACGTTGATCCTCAGCTCGTTGATCTCGTGGTGGTTGGTCGCCCCGCCCGTCCCGGCCGAGAACCCGACCTTGAGGGTGGCGGGCAGGGCCGGCTGGTCGGTGATCCCGGTGATGTCGAAGTCGGTGATCAGCTTGACCGTGTCGGTGCCGGGCCCGCTGTCGGACCACACCGAGAGCAGCATCTTCCTGCCGCTGGGCAGCAGCGAGACGCGCACGGTCCGGTTCTTGGCCCGGCTGCCGGTCTCCACCGTGCTGCCGGGCGGGGTGGCGGACGTGGCGTACCGGTAGCCGGTGGAGCCGTTCCCGCCGCCGCGCACGACGATCTTGTTCGGCTGGACTCCGGGACCGCCGTTGCCGGTGGAGGACGAGGAGAAGTTGCCGAACTCGTCCAGTCCGATGCCGAGGTACGCCCCCGGCACACCGGCCCTGGCCGTACAGGTGGAGCCGGCCATCGAGCAGGCGTAGCCCAGTGCCCCGCCCGTCGCGCCCACCCCGTCCGCGGCCGCTCCGTCGGTGAGGTAGAACGACAGGCCGTCGCCCCGCTTCCCGTCGAAGGCGGTGCCCCCGTAGGTGGCGTACGTGAACTGGGCGACGATGCCGAGGGCGGAGGAGAAGGAGTCCTTCATCTTCCAGGTGCCCGCCTGGTTGCTGGCGGTCGAGGTCAGCCGCAGCCAGCCCGCGTCGGGGTAGGAGGCGTTGCCCGTCGTGGTCCCGCTGTTCGCGGAGCTGTCGAAGGGCTCGTAGACGGGGAAGGACACCGCCCGCGGGGCGGCGCGGCCCGGGTCCGCCCCGGCCGGGGCGGCAGCAGCGGGCAGCAGCAGTGCACCGGCGCACAGCAGGACCGCGGCGGTACGGCCCGCCCAGGCGCGCAGTCCGCGGCGCAGGCCGGTCACGGGGCGGATCCGGTACGGCGGGCCCGGCGGGCGGCGACGGCGGCGCAGAGCCCGGCCCCGATGGCGACCAGGCCGCCGGCCGCCCAGGCCAGCCGGGCGGCCGGGCCGGATCCGGAGTCGGCCAGGTCACCGCGGCCGCGGTGCCCGTCGCCCCGGTGGTCCTCCCCGCGCCCCTGCTCGTGCCCGTCCTCGCGGCCGCCCTGCTGCCCGCCGCTGCTGCTGCCGTGGCCCCCGGCCCCGCCCCCGTCGTGGTCCCCGCCGTGGCCCCCGGAGTCCGGGCGCAGGCACAGCGGCTTCCCGCCGGGGCCGGTCGTACCGGGCCGGTTGGCGTTGTCGGTGGTGTCGGGGTCGAGGCTGGCCGAGGTGACGCGGGCGATGTTCTCGACCGGTGTGCACGGGTGCTTGCCGGACCCGCCGGACCCGCCGTGCGTGCTCTGGCCGCCGGAGCCGCCGCCTCCCGCCCGGTCGTGGCCGGACCGCACCCGTACGGTGATGCGGAACT
Source organism: Streptomyces sp. NPDC030809 (assembly GCF_055572195.1). Classification (NCBI taxonomy): domain Bacteria; kingdom Bacillati; phylum Actinomycetota; class Actinomycetes; order Kitasatosporales; family Streptomycetaceae; genus Streptomyces; species Streptomyces sp. NPDC030809. Next base: position 467,815 of record NZ_JBVIDV010000001.1, on the reverse strand, counting down.
CGGCGGTCTGGCCGGCGGGCAGCCGGTCCCGCTCCGGGCAGACCACCTCGCGGTCCGAGCCCCCGGAGGTCTCGCAGTCGTCGGGGGAGGAGAGCAGGGCCAGGCTGTCCGGGAGCCGGTCGGTGACCCGCACCTGCCGGGCGGTGGCCGGGCCGCGGTTGTGCACCGCAATGAGGTACGTGAACTTCTCGCCCGGCCCGACGGCCGTACGGCCGGGTCCCAGCAGCGCGGTCTTGGTCAGGGACAGGTCGGCGGTGCGGGAGTTGGGCGGGATCTTCAGCCCGGTCAGCGAGGCCTTGTCGTTGGCGGGGTTGGGGTCCTCGCTGTCGGCCCCGACCACCGCCTCGTTGACCACGTCCGAGCCGTCGCCCTCGTACCCGGGGGCCAGCCGTACCGTGACCACCCAGGTGTGCGTGCGGCCGACGGAGAGCGCGGCCAGCGGGCCGCAGCGCACGGTCCGTCCGGCCGCGGTGCAGCCGTCGGGGGAGGAGACGAACTCAAGGGCGTCCGGCAGAGTGTCGGTGACCACCACCTGCCGGGCCGCGGAGGGGCCGTGGTTGGTCACCGTGAGGGCGTAGTCGAAGGTCTCGCGGACGGCCAGGGCGGCCGGCTGTGCGGGCTGGTCCTGCACGACGGTCTCGGCAGAGGGGCGCAGCGCGGCCGAGACGGCGAGGTCCGCGCCCTGCCCCGCGGGGTGCGGACCGGCGGGCTCCGGGGCGTCGGGGCGGCCCGCGGCGCCGTCGCCGTCCGTCTCCGCGGCGGCCGGGGAGGCGGCGGGGTCAGCGGGGACGGAGGGGCCGGGGGAAGGGTCGGCCGTGGCGGCGGAGGGGGCCGGTACGGCCGCCGAGGGGGCGGAGGACAGCAGCAGGCAGGCGGCCACTCCGGCACACGCCGTGAGCGTGCCCCGGAGCGGGCCGCGGGCCCGGGGCCCCTTGGACATGCTTCGCATCGACCACCCTTCACACGGCGCACGGGACATGGCGCCCGTCGGCCAGGAGCTGCGTGATCATCTCTTCACACTTATCTGGCGAGGGGGTGGCGAAATGAGCCCGTTTGCCGCCTGAGGGTGATCACATTCAGCCCGTCGGCCGAGGCGGGGGCCGTGCCGCGCCCCGGGCACCGGCCGGGAGGCGGGTCCGCGCCCCTTGCCCCTCCGGGACCGACCCCCGTCCGCGGCTCGCCGATCGCCGACCGCCGATCGCCGACCGTCGGCTGCGGCCCCTCCGGTACCCCCTGGTCACGGCTGCACGGCTGCACGGCTGCACGGCTGCACGGCTGCCCTGCTGCTGCCCGGCGGACCCGCCCCCCGCCCCCGCCGCTTCCGGCGTACGCGGCCGCAGCCCTCGCCCTCCCCGCGATGGGGGGAGCCCGCTGAATCGCTCGTTCCGCTGTGTCCTAGGGTGGTGCCTCGACAGCAACGGCGTTCTGCGGAGGGGTACTTGGACGGGACGAATGCGGAGGGGAACCCCCTGTCCGCCACCGTGTGCGTCATCGGCGCCGGGCTTTCCGGCCTGGCGGCCGCCCACGCGCTCAAGGCCAAGGGGATCGACCACCTCTGCCTGGAGAAGGCGCCGGACGTGGGCGGGATCTGGCGCGGGCCGGGGGCCGGCGAGCGGGGACCCGCGTACCGGTCGCTGCACCTCAACAGCGCGAAGGAGCTGACCGGTTACGCCGGCTTCCCCATGCCGGACGAGCTGCCGCTCTACCCGCGGCACGGCGACGTCGCCGCCTACCTGCGGTCGTTCGCCGAGCAGGCCGGCCTGCTGCCCCGCATCGAGTTCGGCACGGAGGTGCTCTCCGTACGCCGGGAGCCCGGCGGAGCCTGGCGGGTGACGAGCCGGGACGCGCAGGGCGTGGCCACCGAGCGGCGGTTCGGGCACGTGGTCGTCGCTTCGGGGCACCACACGCACCCGGCCATGCCGGATCCGCTGCCCCCGGGCTCCGACGGCTTCGCCGGAACGATTCTCCATTCCATGGACTACCGCGACGGCAGCGATTTCACCGGCCTGCGGACCGTGGTCGTGGGGATGGGAGCGTCGGGGGCCGACATCGCCGTGGACCTCTCCCGGTACGCCGCACAGACGGTGCTCTCCGTCCGCCGGGGCCTGCACGTCGTGCCCAAGCAGCTCTTCGGCATCTCCGTGGACCTGATCGCCGAAGCGCCCTGGTTCACCGCGATGTCCCTGCCCGAGCAGCGCCGCTGGGTGGAACAGGCCCTGCTGGTGGCCCGCGGCAGGCTGTCGGACTACGGCCTGCCCGAGCCGGACCACGCGGTCTTCTCCTCGGCCGTGACCATCTCGGACGAGCTCCTCAGCCGGATCCGGCACGGCGCGGTCCTGCCGAGGCCCGCGATCGCCTCCCTGGACGGGAGCCGCGTGCACTTCGGCGACGGCAGCGCGGTGGAGGCCGACGCGATCGTCTACTGCACCGGCTTCCGCATGGCCTTCCCCTTCCTGCCCCCCGGGTGCCCCACCGGACGGCGGCACGGGGCCGTGGAGCTGTACCGGCGGGTGGTCGCGCCCGACCGTCCCGGGCTGTACTTCGTCGGGCTGATCCGCCCCGTCGGCTCGATCACCCGCCTCGTGGAGGCCCAGGCCCGGTGGGTGGCGCGGATCGTGGCCGGTGAGGCGGCCCTGCCCGCCCCGGACGTCATGCACAAGGAGATCGACGGGTACCTCGACGGCATCGAGGGCCGGTACGGGCTGACCGCGGGCACGTCCATCCAGGTGGACGTCGGCTCCTACCTGCGGGGCATGCAGGAGGCGTAGGCCGGGGCGGCCGGCGCCCGGACGGCGTACGCCTCCGACGAGATGTACGCGGTCACCCGCGGCGGCCGGCCGTGCTGGTGCGCGAGCCCCAGATAGGCGATGAGCCCCACGCCCTCCTCCAGCCGGCGCGAGGTGGCGGCGGCCAGGGACCGCACGAGCGGGGCGGGGTCGATCCCGTGCCGGCCGAGCACCGCCACCGCCCGGTCGAGGGCCTCGCCGTCGTGCCGGACGTGGTCGCGCACCGGGACGTAGAGCGTGAAGCCGCTGGGGCCGGCGCCGTCGGTCTCGGTGAAGGCGTGGCAGGACTGGACCGGCCTGCGGTGGCGCCCCCGGTCGCGCACGTCCCCGACCGCCATGCGGAAGAACTCCTCGACCTGCGCCCGGCCGGGGCCGTCCGCAAGGCCGGACAGTCCGGCCGCCTCCGCCGCCGCGAGGCCGCGGTGCGCGAGGTAGACCTTGACCCGCGGCTCCTCCCAGTCGCCCAGGTCCAGGGCGAAGAACAGGATGCGGTCGCCCGGGGGCAGGGCCGCGAACGCCCGCCGGTGGCCGAGGCGTTCCAAGGCCTCCCGCACCGTCTCGGCGGAGCGTTCCGGCGAGCGGGCCGCGGGGTTCAGGTACACCTTCACCTTGGGCCGCCCGCCCGGGAGCAGCTCCAGTGCGCACCACAGCGCCAGCGGGCCCTGCGGGGACGGCGGGAGGAACAGGTCCGCCAGCTGGTCCAGGCGCGAGGTGTCGAATCCCCACCGCCGCGCCATCGCGTGCACCGCCGCGAGCCCGGCCCGCCCGTTCTCCGCCAGGCCGCCCGCCCCGTGCCCCGGTTCCAGGAGCACCCGCAGGACCGGGTCCGCGTCCGGGGTGAAGGAAAGCGAGAACTCCACCGGCGTGTGGTCGTCGGACAGGAAGGACGGGTACGCAGGCGGCAGGTCGAGCCGCCGCTCGGCGGCGGGGCCCAGTGCCGTGAGCAGGGTCCGCGCGTACCCCGCGGCCTCGCTCCCGCCGAGGCCCGCGGCCTCGCACAGCCGCAGCGCCTGCCGCGCCGCGTGCCCGCCGAGGGTCTCTGCGGGGGCGGCCCCCGGCCGTTCGGCGGACGGCCGGTGCGGAGACGGCCCCTCCGCGCCGGAACGGCGTTGCGGAGGGACCGCCGGTCTGGGGCGAGGACTCGCGGGCGCACCCGCGTCGCCGGGAGGTCGTCTGACGGCGGAGCCGGCGGTTCCGTGGGCCACGACACTCCTCGGTCTCGATGAACAGGGACAACCCGAGGCTCACTACCCCCGCTGTCGAACGTTCATGTGAGGACCGTGCAGATATTCGGAGTTGCCTATCTCACTTCGTCAGCCAGTTGAGGAACTGGCTCCACATGCCCCCGCGTTCACGCCTCCGGTCGCCTCCGGAAGGCTCGCCCTGGGACGGCGTCTCGGTCCGCGCGTACGGAACCGCCCGCCCCGAGGTCCGCAGCGGGGTGAACCGGGCCGGCAGCGCCGTCAGCCCGCGGTTGAACGGCCCCGGACGCCAGGCGAGGCTCTCCTCCGGCACGGCCAGTTCGACGTCGGGCAGCAGGTTGAGCAGGTTCTCGACCGCGGTGACCGTGATCTGGCGGGCGGGCTCCTTCGACGGGCAGGCGTGCGGTCCGGCGCTCCACGACAGGTGCGCCCGGCTGCTGCCGGCCTCCCTGGCGGCCGCCAGGGCCGGCCCGGTGTTGGCGGCCGCGAAGCTGACCAGCACCAGGTCGCCGGCCCGCAGCTGCTGCCCGGCGAACTCCATGTCCGTCACCGGGTAGTGCGGGGCCAGGTTCTGCATGGGAGGGTTCTCCCACAGCGTGTCGTCGATGGCCTCGTCGATCAGGCCGCCCTTGTGGGCGTACGCGTCGTGGGTGAGCAGCCGGTGCAGCGTGTTCCCGATGAGGTTGCGCAGCGGCTCGTTGCCCGCCACCAGCAGCAGGGCCAGCTGGTGGACCATCTCCTCGTCGGTCAGCGCCGATTCGTGCTGCATCAGCCACGAGGTGACGTCGTCGCCCGGCCGGGCCCGCTTGAGCGCCACGAGCTCCCCGACCGCGCCGAACAGGACCTGGACCGCCCGCTCCGCGTTGATGCCGTCGAACATGCCGGAGATGCCGAACAGCACGCGGTCGCCGATGTCGGCCGGGCACCCGAAGAGCTCGTTGAACACGAACAGCGGGAGCTGCTTGGCGTAGTCGGCCAGCAGGTCCGCCGAACCCCGCGAGCCGAACTGGGAGATGAGGTACGCGGAGACCTGCTCGGTGCTCCGCGTCAGCCTGCGCTGGTCCACCCGGGCCATGCTGTCCGTGACGGCCTGGCGGAGCCGCAGGTGCTCGGCACCGTCGCTGAACATGCAGTTGGGCCGGTAGGACAGGACCGGCACCACCGGGCTGTCCGGGCTGATCCGGCCCTCGCCCAGGTCCCGCCAGCGGCGCGCGTCCTTGCGGAAGCTCGCCGAGTCCTGGAGCAGCCGGAGCGCCGCCGAGTAGTCGGTGACGAGGGTGGCCTCCACCCCCGGAGCGAGCTCCACGGGGGCGGCGTCGCCGTAGTGGCGCAGGTAGGCGTAGTACGCCTGGGGATCGGCCGCGAACCCCGGACCGTGCAGGGGCACCCGGCCACCGGCAACGTGGGCGGGGCACCCCGGTGGGGGCACGGGTGAGGTGGGTCGAGTGTCCATGTGTGTTTCCTAGTGGGCTCGGTCCAGCAGGTGCCGGACGAGTGTGATCAGCGCGTCGGCGGAGGACTTCCTGTCGCGCGCGTCGCAGGTGACGACCGGGGTGTCGTCGAGCAGGTCCAGCGCTTCGCGCAGGGCCCGTTCCTCCCGGCCGGGATTGCCGTCGAAGCGGTTGACGGCGATCGCGTAGTCCAGACCGTACTGTTCGATCAGGTCGATCACGCCGAAGGAGTCCGCCAGCCGCTCGGGGTCCACGAGCACGAGCGCGCCGAGCGCGCCCCGGGCCATGTCCTCCCACATCTGCACGAAGCGCTGCTGCCCGGGCGTCCCGAACAGGTACAGCACCACGCGCTCGCTGATGGTCAGCCGGCCGAAGTCCATGGCCACCGTGGTGGTGGTCTTGCCGCGGACCCCCTTGAGGTCGTCGAAGAGCTCCCCGGCCCGGGTCATCGTCTCCTCCGTGGACAGCGGAGGGATCTCCGAGATCGCACGGATGAAGGTGGTCTTGCCCACGGCGAAGTGACCGACGACGAGGATCTTCACCGCGGTCTGCGTCGCTCCGGCGCGGACGTACGCCTGTTCATCCAAACTTGGCGCGGAGACCATCCAGTACCTCCTCCAGTATGTGCCGGTCCGCGAGCGGAGCGCGCTGCACGGGAGGGCGGGTGATGAGGTAGCCGCGCTCGGTGAGGGCGGACAGGAGGATCTTCACCACACCCATGGGCAGCCTGGTGTGCCCCGCGATCTCGGCGACCGAGAGGTAGCCGGCGGTGCACAGCTCCAGCAGGCCCTGCTCCTCGGGGGACAGCTGGGTCGGCCGCTGCCGCCCGTCGCCCGCCGCGGTGACCAGGGTGATCAGCGACAGCTGCGCCTCGTCCGGCAGCCCGCGCCCCTTGGTGATGACGTACGGGCGGACTAAATCCGCCGACCCGGGCCCGTGTTCGCCGTCGAAGGCGTTCATGAGCGCAGGCCGAGGTTCTCGCGCGGCGGCGTGGTCAGGGCCTTCCCGAGCTGCCCGACCAGCTGCTGCATCCGGAAGGTGATGTCCTGCATGTCCACGTCCGGCGAGGCCGAGACCCCCAGGTACGCGCCCTCACCCGCGGAGATCAGGAAGACCCAGCCCCCGTCGAACTCGACCAGGGTCTGCCGCCACTGCATCCGGCCCTCGTCGATGAAGAAGCCGAGGGAGCGGCTGAGCGACTGCACCCCGCTCATGGCGGCGGCCACCGTGTCCGCGTTGTCCTTGCCGATGTCCTTGGTCCGGGCCATCAGCAGGCCGTCGGCGGAGACCAGGACCGCGTGCAGCGCCCCGGGAATCTCCAAGGCGCTGTCGAGCATCCATGACAGATCGTTGTTCACGAGACCTCATGCCCTTCACTGCTTGCATCACGTGTGCTGTTCGCCTGGTCCGCCGCGCCCCCGCGCGTGGCCCGTCCCGACTGCGTGCCCCGCTGGAAGGCACCCATGATCGCCGCGGTCTCGGTGCCGGAGCGGCCCGCGCCGGGCGCCGCCCCCGTGCCGCCCGGCACGATGGCGATCGGCCGCTTGCGGACGCGCTTGGGCAGGCCGTCGGCGGTCGAGGCCACGGCCACCGCGCGCTCGGGGCCGCCCGTGCCCGCCGCGGCGGGGGCCACCGAGACGGGGCCGGCCGGGGCCGGGGCCTGGCGCTCCGGCATGGCGGTGAGCAGGTCGTGCGGCAGGAGGACGACCGCGCGGACGCCTCCGTACGGGGAGCTGGAGTCCACCGAGACCTCGAAGCCGAAGCGCTCGCAGAGCACGCCGATCACCGCGAAGCCGAACTGCGGGGGGCTGCCGAGGCCGGAGACCCCGGAGACCCGCTCGGTGGACAGGAGCTTCTCGGCCCGGGCCCGCTCCTCGTCGTTCATGCCGACACCGGCGTCGTCGACGACGATGCAGACGCCCTTGGGCACGGTGCGGATGTTGATTTCGACGACGGAGTTCGGGTTGGAATAGCTCGTCGCGTTGTCGAGCAGTTCGGCGAGGGCGAGGGCCAGCGGCTCCACGGCACGGCTGGTGATGCCGAAATCGACCTGCGAGAGGATTTCCACCCGCCGGAAGTGGCGGATCCTGCCCTGGGCGCTGCGGACCACGTCGTAGACCGAGGCGATTTCGCGCTGCCGTCCCAGCCAGCCGTCGCACAGGACGGCGATGGACTGGGCCCGCCGGCCGAACTGGGAGTTCGTGTGGTCGATCTCCAGGAGGTCTTCGAGGATCACCGACTCGCCGTACTTGCTCTGCAGTCCGGAGAGGACCGACTGCTGTTCGGCGGCGAGGCCCTGGAGGGTGCGCATCGCGGACTTGAGAACCGACTTCGTCGCTTCCTGGGCCCGTTCCTTCTCGGTTTCCACGGATCTGGAGAAAGTGTTCTCCAGGTCTGCATAATGAGACTTGACCTCTTCGATCTCGTGCCGCAGGGCCCGGGCCGCCCTGCGCTGGCGAACGATGACCGCGAATGCGCCGAGGGTGACGAGGAGGAGGGCCCAGAGAACTGGGTTCTGTATGTACTGCGTCATAAGACTCTCTTCAGGCGACTGATGGCCAGTTGCTGAATTCCGCCCGCGCGGATGGACCGGTGGACCCGTCCGTACTGGGGGGTCCGCCGGATGGTCGCCGTGGTCGGAGGTGTCGTTTTGCGCCCGTCCGCCGCCCCGCAAGTGCGATGATCGTATCACCGGCTGTGAGCAGGTGACCGACCGTCAACGAGTCGTTGCGCAGCGGCCATTGGCGTGTTTCGAGCGGTTTACGCAGAAGTCATTGAACTCCGGAGAACTTTCCCCTCGGAACTGCGCACTGCATGGCACTGTGTCCCGTAAACGCCATCTAGGGCATTCGGGGCTTAGCTGTGGAGAACGGGGAATTGCCGCCCGCCGGCGCTGCGCCCGCCGGTGCCGCGCCGCCGGCCCCCTCCCGTCCGTCCTGCCCCCGGCCGCCGATCAACAGGTCCCGGACCCTCGCGTGTTACCTGCCGGTAGGGAATGATGGCGGCGACCATCCACACGGCCGGGGACAGAGGCAGCGGTGACGACTTTCGACGAGCGGGTGACGGTGCACGCCTTCCGGGACGACGCCCTGGGGGAGCACGACGCAGTCGGCCTCGCCGCGGCCATCCGGCGCGGCGAGGTCGGTGCCGCCGAGGCGGCCCGGGACGCGGCCGCACGCGTACGTGCGGTCGAAGGGCGGCTGCACGCCGTCCAGTTGCACCTCGACGTCCCGGAAACCGCCGCCGTCCCGGGCGGCGCCTTCGCCGGGGTCCCGACCTTCGTCAAGGACAACACCGACTACCGCGGACTGCCCACCGGCCACGGCAGCGCGGCCTTCACCCCGCGGCCCGCACGCCGGCACGCCCCCTTCACCCGGCAGTTCCTGAGCACCGGGGTCACCGTGCTCGGCAAGACCCGGCTCCCCGAGTTCGGCTTCAGCCCGAGCACGGAGTACGAGGGCGCCGAGCCGGTCCGCAACCCGTGGCACACCGGATACTCGGCGGGCGGCTCCTCCGGGGGCAGCGCGGCGCTCGTCGCCGCCGGCGCGGTCCCCCTCGCACACGCCAACGACGGCGGGGGATCGATCCGCATACCCGCGGCCTGCTGCGGGCTCGTCGGCCTCAAGCCGACCCGCGGGCGGGTCGTGACGAACGCCCAGAGCCGCCAACTGCCCCTGGACATCGTCTCCGACGGCATCGTGAGCCGTTCCGTACGGGATGCCGCCGCCTTCCTCGCCGCCGCCGAGAACCACCGGCGCAACCCCGCCCTCCCGCCCCTGGGCCTCGTCGAAGGCCCCTCGCCCCGGCGGCTGCGCATCGGCTTCCTGACGGACTCGCCCAACGGGGTCCGCTCCGACCCGGCCACCCGGGACGCGGTCGTGCAGACCGCGCAGCGGCTCGAAGCCCTCGGGCACACCGTGCAGCCGCTGGAGCTCGCCATCGACCCCCGGTTCACCGACGACTTCCTCACGTACTGGGGGATGCTCTCCTTCCTCCTCGGCGCCACCGGGCGGACCCTCGGCGCGGACTTCGACCGGCGCCGCATGGACGGCCTCAGCCGCGGACTGCGCGAGACCTACCTCGCCGACTGGCGGCGCACGCCGGGGGTGCTGCGCCGGCTGAAGCAGACGAAGGCGGCGTACGCGGCCGGGTTCCGCGGGCTGGACCTCGTCCTCTCCCCGGTCCTCGCCCACACCACCCCGCGGCTCGGGCACCTCAGCCCGGCCGTTCCGTACGCGACGCTGATCGAGCGGATCCTCGCGTACGTGGCGTTCACGCCGGTGGACAACGTGGTCGGCACCCCCTCGCTCTCGCTGCCCGCCGCGACGGCGACGGAGGACGGGCTGCCCGTCGGAGTCCTCTTCTCCGCCCGCCCCGGCGGCGAACGGAAGCTGCTGGAGCTCGCATTCGAGCTGGAGGCCGACCGGCCCTTCCGGCGGATCCAGGACGTGTGACACCGGCCGCAGCCGCACGGCCCCGAAGGCCCCGGGGCGGACGCCCGTAGTACGTTGCCTGCGTTGTGCAATGACCGCAGCGGCCGCGGGCAGGGTGGCGAACCGACTCCGCCGGGCCGCTCCTTACGCCAAGGAATACCCGTGTCCAAGCATTTCGACGTGGTCGTACTCGGAGCCGGACCCGGCGGATACGTCGCCGCCATCCGCGCCGCCCAGCTGGGCAGGTCGGTCGCGGTCGTGGAGGAGAAGTACTGGGGCGGGGTCTGCCTGAACGTCGGCTGCATCCCGACCAAGGCCCTGCTGCGCAACGCGGAGCTCGCGCACCTCTTCCAGCACGAGGCCAAGACCTTCGGGATCAAGGTGGAGGGCACCGTCACCTTCGACTACGGCGAGGCGTTCCGCCGCAGCCGCACGGTCGCCGACGGCCGGGTCAAGGGCGTCCACTACCTGATGAAGAAGAACGGGATCACCGAGTTCGACGGCCGGGGCACCTTCCTCGACCCGAACACCCTCCAGGTCGCCTCGGCCGGCGGCGCGGTGGAGACGATCACCTTCGGGCACTGCATCATCGCCACCGGCGCCACCCCGCGCCTGCTGCCCGGGACCGCCCGCAGCGAGCGGGTGGTGACGTACGAGGAGCAGATCCTCGCCGAGGACGTGCCGCAGTCGATCGTGATCGCCGGGGCGGGCGCCATCGGCATCGAGTTCGCGTACGTCCTGCACAACTACGGCGTGAAGGTCACCATCGTCGAGTTCCTGGACCGCATCGCCCCGCTGGAGGACGAGGAGGTCTCCAAGGAGCTGGCCAAGCAGTACCGCAAGCTCGGCATCGACGTGCTGACCTCGACCCGGGTGGAGTCGATCGACGCGTCCGGGCCGCGGGTCCGCGTCACCGTCACCGGCAAGGACGGGGCGCAGCGGGTGCTGGAGGCCGACAAGGTCCTCCAGGCCATCGGTTTCGCGCCGAACGTGACCGGATACGGGCTGGAGGCCACCGGTGTGGCCCTCGGCGAGCGCGGTGCGATCGAGGTGGACGGCCGCTGCCGCACCTCGGTGCCGCACATCTACGCCATCGGCGACGTCACCGCCAAGCTGATGCTGGCGCACACCGCCGAGGCCATGGGCGTGGTCGCGGCCGAGACCATCGCCGGGGCCGAGACGATGGAGCTCGACTACCCGATGATCCCGCGGGCCACCTACTGCCAGCCGCAGATCGCCAGCTTCGGCTGGACCGAGGCGCAGGCCCGCGAGAAGGGCTTCGACGTCAAGGTCGCCAAGTTCCCCTTCACCGCCAACGGCAAGGCGCACGGCCTCGGGGACGCCACCGGCTTCGTGAAGATCATCGCCGACGCGCGGTACGGGGAGATCATCGGCGCCCACCTCATCGGCCCCGACGTGACCGAGCTGCTGCCCGAGCTGACGCTGGCCCAGCAGTGGGACCTGACCGTCCACGAGGTCGCCCGCAACGTGCACGCGCACCCGACCCTGGGCGAGGCCGTCAAGGAGGCCGTCCACGGCATCGCGGGTCACATGATCAACTTCTGAAGCGGAGCCCGCGGGGGCGCTCTGCGTACGAGCGCCCCCGCGGACTGCCGGACTGCCGGACTGCCGGACTGCCGGACCGCCGGGCCTCCCGGCCGTCGGGCGGCCGGGAGGGCGGCTACGGGGTCGTGCCCAGCGTGAAGTGGTTCTTGACCTGGGCCGCGGTGAGGGCCTTCGGGTAGACGGCCGTCTCGTCGATCTGCCCGGCGAACAGGTCGCTGGAGGGGCGGCTCGGCCACCCGCCCAGGTTGTCGCCGCCGACGTGCCAGTAGCCCGTGTAGGCCGAGTGGGTGGTGACGCTCGACGTGGCCTTGGCCTGTCCGTCGACGTACAGGACCGTGCCGGCCGGCCCCTGCGTGGCGACCACGTGGTGCCACTTGTCGTCGTTGTACGTCTCGAACCACGGCGTGGCCAGGGTGTACACGGAGCCCGGGTACACCCCGAAGACCAGGCGGCCGGTGTCGGTCATGTACAGGTGCATGTCGTACTGGCTGCTGAGCCAGGTGGTGTGGCTGCCGAAGCCGACCAGCTTCCCGCCGCGCGTGGTGCCGGTCCGGAACCAGGTCTCGACCGAGTAGGCGCTGCCCACGGACTGGCGGTGGTCGCTGTAGACCTGCTGGCTCGTGCCGTTGAAGCCCATGGCCGTGCTCGGGCCGGTGACGGCGCCGGGGGACTGCCGCAGGGCCGGAGCCCCCACCTGGATCCCGCTGGTGTTGCCGCCGTCGGAGGAGTCGGCCACGTACGGGCTGACCGTGTCGTCGTAGCGCCAGTAGAGCTGGGCGCCGTCCGCGCGGACCTGGTTCGGGTACGCCTGCGGGGCGGCCGGGACCGTCACGGAGACGGTCGCCGACTTGGCGCTGGTGTTGCCCGCGCCGTCGGTGGCCGAGACCCGGTAGGTGTACGTCTGGCCGGCCGTGACCGCGGTGTCGGTCCAGGAGGCCTGCCGCCGCTCGAACTCCAGGGAGTCGGCGGTCGTCGTGTGCACGGGCGCGGCCGCCCCGTTGCGGTAGATCCGGTACGTCAGCCGGCTGTCGTCGGCGTCGAAGGCGGTCCGCCAGCGGACCTGCACCTCACCGGGCTTGACGGCGGCGGCGGAGGCCACCGGCGTGGTCGGGGCGCCCCTGTCCCCGGCGGACGCGAAGCGGGTCAGGCCCTGCTGCGGCTTGCCGTTGACGGTGGTGAACTCGCCGCCGACCCACATGTACGCGGTGTCGTCCTTGGCCGCCACGGTCATGACGCGCGGGCCGACGCCCTCCCCGATGCCGCCGTTCACGGCGGGGAACCAGCCCAGCTTGCGAGGGCCGGGGACGTACCCGTCCACCGGGGCCGGGGCCGTGCCCGAGTGCTGCGTGGGCTGGGCCATCAGGTAGCGGCGCTTGCCGTCGTCCGGGAACTCGCCCTCGGTGGCGCAGTTGTGCGCGTGGGAGGAGATGTACAGCGTGCCCTGGTACGGCAGGACGTTCTGCGTGGCGCCCAGGCAGCGGTCCCGCCAGCGCTCGGAGAAGTCGCTCAGGGAGAAGGCGGTGCGCCCGTCGAAGACCCCGCCGGCGTTGCCCTGGTTGCCCGTGTAGAAGCCGTTCGCGTCGGTGGCTATGTCCATGACCACCGACAGGCGGTGGAAGGAGTTGTACGTCTTGCGCACCGCACCGGACGCCGCGTCGGCCACCGCCAGGGCGTGGCTCCCCGCACCGTTGACGGTGAAGAAGTCCCCGCCGAGGAGCACGCTCTTGCCGTCCGGGGTGAGCTCGATCGCCCGGCCCGCCTCGTCGGCGTTCGCGGTGAACGGCTTCAGCGCCCCGGTGGCGGCGTCCACCGCGGCGAACTTCTGGCGGGTCTGCCCCTGGACGGTGCCGAAGTCGCCGGCCGCGTACAGCGCGCTGTCCGAGACGGCGAGCGCCCGGACGGTGGCGGAGAAGCCGGGGTGGAAGGCGGCCTTGGGGGTGCAGGTCGCGATGTCGATCGCGGCGACGTTGGACACCCGGACACCGTTGACGGCGCCGAACCGGCCGCCCGCGTACAGGGTCTTCTTGTCCTTCGAGACGACGAGGGCGCGCACGGTGGCGGTGCTGCTGGTCGTGGTGAAGGAGAGCCGGCACCCGGTGGGGGTGCCGGTCGCGGCGTCCAGCGCGGCGAAGTTCACGACGTCCTGCGGCGCGTCGGCCGCACCCGCGGGCGGCCGCACCTGGGAGAAGGTGCCGCCGGCGAACACGGTCCCGTTCACCTGGGCCAGTGCCCACACGATGCCGTTGGTCTGCCAGGTGGCCAGGTTGTCGGCGGTGAAGGACACCGGCGGGGTGACGGCCGAGGCCTGCGGCACCAGCGCGAGGGCGCCTCCGGCCCCGGCTCCGGCCATCGCCAGCACCAGGGCCGCCGCGGCCCCTCTGGATCTGCGCCCGTGACGTCGTCTTTCGCTCATGGATGCCTCGAAGATCTGGATGGAGGGATGAGGTCGGCGAAAGCGTGCCAGAGCGTGACGGCGGAGAAATTCGGGCAAACGGGCAAGGGTGGCGAGATGCCTGACCGTTACCTTCCGATTACAGATGACTGAGCGTCAAATACGTTTACTGTCAAGGGAGTTGGGTGCAGCACGGTCGCTCCGCCCCCCGCTGCGGCCGGCCACCTGTTACCAGATTGGAACAACCCCGGTCCGGCGGCGCCGGAGCCGGGCGTCACAGGGCGTCAGATCCGGTCCTCCGGTCAGGACTTCGGGATGGTGTCGACGTGGTGGGTGCCCGATGCGTAGAAGGAATCCACCGCCTTTTGCACTTCCGCCGCGGAAACGGCCTCGCCGGCCTTGTGGTAGAACCAGTTGACTTTCATGTCCCACGTACGCGGCGCACCCGTGAACGGGAGGTCGATGAACCAGTTGCTGAAGTGGATGTCCATCTTCTCGCGCGGCACGTACTTTCCGGAACTGGTGAACAGATCCCTGCCGTCGAGGGAATAGGTGACCTTTCCGTCCATTGCGGTGATCATCAAAAGGTGCCAGCCCTCGATGCGCTCCCTCAGCGCGTGGGTGACCCGGTCCGGCGGATCGGCCTTGAACCAGCTCGTCGTGTCGAGCTGCGGACCCACCGAGCCCCAGCCCCCGTTCGGCATGTACTCGTAGTCGAGTTCGCTGTAGTCGGCCGATGCGTCCGAGGCCGAGATCGGGAAGAAGGTCTCGACCACGTGGTCCCCGTTGCGGCCGCTCGCGGGCTCGTCGCCGAAGCGGACCCGCGCGGCGAAGGTGCCCGTGAAGAGCGGGGTCCCGGTGCTCTGCACCTCGGTCTGCCGGGTGCCGCCCGCGGTGCCGTCGGTGACGGACCGCAGCCGCAGCACCCGGCCGCCCTGGGCGTCCGCGTCGGCAGGGAAGCCGACACCGGCCGCCGACCAGGTGTCCCTGATCCCGGGGCCGCCCCCGCCGGTCCGCACCTCCCAGCCGTTGGCCGCGAGCGACGGGTCGTCGGGGCCGCCGTAGTGGAAGTCGTCGAACAGGGTTCCCGGCGGCCCGGCCGGGGCCGGCGGGGCGCTGGGCGCGGGAGCGGCGGCGTCGTCGCCCGGCCCCGCGGAGCAGGCGGCGAGTGCGCACAGCAGGGCGGGCACGGTGAGCGCCGCCCACGCGAGGCGACGAGGGATGCGGCGGGGCTTGCTCACGAGGACTCCCTGAAGACCGGCATGCGGAGATCGGAATCGAAGATCGATGACGGAATGATCAATGAATGAGTGATCAATGGCGGCAATTGCCGGGCCATCCTAAGGTCCCTCACGCGTATTCCGGCCCGGCCGCCGTACGTGCAGGTATACCGGCCGGTATCGCCGATCGGCATTTCGATCCGGTTACGGCACAAGGGCAGAACGCGCCAAATGCAGACATCGCCCCCTGGTCGAATCGACCTCGTGCACTAGCGTTCGCCATGCAATCCCGCGGTCTCCGTACCCTGCACTGAAAGGCCTCGCAAGGTGCGCCCAGACATGAATTCCGGCGGCGGACGCGGAAACGCCCACCGGACCCGGCACCCGATAACCGGGCCGGGTTTCGAGGAGCCCGCTCCCGCACCCGTCTTCGTCGACCGGACGGGCCACCGCGGCCGCCTCCTGCGGGGCTTCGGCTGGCCGGTCTCCCTGGTCGGCGCGGTCCTCGCGGCCGCCATGGCCGGCAGCCTGATCGGCGTACAGGCCGACGCCCCGGCGATGGGCGTACCGCCGCAGCCCTCGCAACCCCCCGCCCCGTCGCCGTCCCCCGCGCCGTCGTAGCTGCGCACCACCCCGTTTCAGGAGCGTCATTGTCCCGGCACCAGCGACCCCGGCATTCCCTGCTGAGGCCGCGCAGACTGGCCGCGCCTCCGCTGCGCTTCTTCATGCCGCTGTCCCTGCTGGCCTGCCTGCTCGCGCTCCTGGTCCTGCGCGGCCTCGCGACCAACGAGGCGTTCCACGACTCCCGGATCGCGATCTCCGTGGACAAGACGACCGTGCCGCAGCACCTGCTCAAGGGCGGCCCCGTCATCGACGCGCGCGGAGCGAAGAACGCGGACCCCGTCAGCTACCGCATCCCCGACCGCACCGCCGTCCTGAGCTTCGACGACGGTCCCTCCCCGAAGTGGACCCCGAAGATCCTGGAGGTGCTCGCGGCCCGCAACGTCCGTGCGGACTTCTTCGTCACCGGTGCCATGACCACCCGCAACCCCGAGCTGATCCGGAAGATCGTCGCGGGCGGGCACGAACTCGGCGTGCACACCTTCACCCACCCCGACCTCGTGTACCAGTCGCACGCCCGGATCAGCTGGGAGCTGGCCCAGACGCAGCTGGCCCTCGCCGGCGTGGCGGGCGTGCACAGCGCGCTGTTCCGGCCGCCGTACTCCTCCGACGCCTCGGCGCTGGACGACTGGAACTATCCGGTGATCAAGTACGTGGGCAAGCGCGGCTACCTCACCGCGTTCATCGACCGCGACACCGACGACTGGAAGCGCCCCGGCGTCGAGAAGATCGTCGAGGCGGCCATGCCCCGCAAGCCGGGTGCGGGCGCGCTCATCCTGCTGCACGACGCGGGCGGCGACCGCACCCAGACCCTCACCGCGCTCGGGCAGATCATCGACCGGCTGCAGGCCCAGGGCTACCGCTTCACCACCATCTCCGACGCGCTCGGCGCCTCCAGCGCCACCGTGCCCGTGCACGGATTCCGGCTGTGGGCGGGCCGGGGGTTCCTCTGGGCCACCCACGTCGCCGTCCTCACCCTGCCGGTGCTCGTCGGGCTGCTGGCCGTCGTCGGCTTCCTCAACTTCGGCCGGTTCGCGCTGATGATCGTCCTCGCCCCGGTCCACGCGCGCCGCGCCAAGCGCCGCAACGCCTGGGGAGCTCCCGTCACCGAGCCCGTCACCGTGCTCGTCCCCGCCTACAACGAGCGCGAGTGCATCGCGAACACCCTCAACTCGCTGGCGGCCGGGGACCATCCCATCGAAGTGATCGTCATCGACGACGGCTCCACGGACGGCACCGCGGACATCGTCGAGGAGATGGCCCTGCCGTTCGTCCGGCTGATCCGCCAGCCCAACGGCGGCAAGTCCAGCGCCCTCAACACGGGGATCGCGGCCGCCTCGTACGACATCGTCGTGATGATGGACGGCGACACCGTCTTCGAGCCGTCCACCGTGCGCGAGCTGGTCCAGCCCTTCGGCGACCCCGCGATCGGCGCGGTCGCCGGCAACGCCAAGGTCGGCAACCGCGACAGCCTCATCGGCGCCTGGCAGCACATCGAGTACGTCCTCGGCCACAACCTGGACCGCCGCATGTACGACGTGCTGGGCGTCATCCCCACCATCCCCGGCGCGGTCGGCGCCTTCCGCAAGCAGGCCCTCCGGCAGGCCGGCGGAATGAGCGACGACACCCTCGCCGAGGACACCGACATCACCATCGCGGTGCTCTGCGACGGCTGGCGGATCGTGTACGCCGAACACGCCCGCGCCTGGACCGAGGCCCCGGCCAGCCTCCAGCAGCTCTGGTCCCAGCGGTACCGCTGGAGCTACGGCAGCATGCAGGCGCTGTGGAAGCACCGCGGCGCGGTGACCTCCCGCGGCCCCGCCGGGCGCTTCGGCCGCATCGGCCTGCCCCTCGTCGTCCTGTTCGGCGTGGTCGCCCCGCTCCTGGCCCCGCTGGTCGACATGTTCCTGCTGTACGGCGTGCTGTTCGGGGACGCCGCCCTCACCCTCACCAGCTGGGGCGGGTTCATCCTGCTCCAGGCCGCCCTGTCCTGGTACGCCTTCCGGCTCGACCGCGAGAAGCCGTGGCACCTGATCAGCCTGCCGATCCAGCAGCTGGTCTACCGGCAGCTGATGTACATCGTCCTGCTCCAGTCGGCGATCACGGCACTGACCGGCGGCCGGCTGCGCTGGCAGAAGCTCCGGCGCACCGGCGAGGTCGCCGTACCGGTGGAGGCCCGGCCGTGACCGCATCCGCAGACTTCCGCCGCACCCAGGACACCCTCCGGCTGCGCGTCCCCGCGGGGCTGCGGGCCGCGTCCGGTCCGGCGGCTCCCGCCACCCCCGCCCCGGCAGCCGGCCCCGCACCCGCCCCGGGCCCCCAGGGCGGCCGGGACCGCTACCTCGACCTGCTGCGCGCCCTGGCCCTCGGCCGCGTGGTGCTCTACCACCAGTTCGGCTGGGCCTGGCTGCCCCTGGTCTTCCCCTCCATGGGCGTCATGTTCGCGCTGGCCGGCTCGCTGATGGCCCGCTCGCTCGGCCGCCCCGCCCTCGGCGTGATCCGCGGCCGGCTGCGCCGCCTGCTGCCCCCGATGTGGCTGTTCGGCGCCCTTGTGGTCGCCCTCCAGATCCTCGACGGCTGGGGCCCCGACTCCGAGGGCCACCCCACCTGGTGGTGGACCAAGCTGGCCTTCTGGCTGCTGCCGCTCAGCACCCCGCCGTACGCCGACGACCCGGGGGGCTTCCACCACCACGTGGAGCAGTCCTGGGCCGAGCAGATCACCGTGCCGCTCTGGTACCTCCGCGCCTACCTGTGGTTCGTGCTGCTCTCACCGCTGATGCTCCGCGCCCTGCGAAGCCGTCCGGTGCCGACCTTGTGCGCGCCCCTGGCGCTGGCCATCGTGATGAACACCTTCTTCGCCGAGCAGGAGTTCGTCTACAGCCGGGTCTGGGAGACCGCCGGCGACTTCGCCGTGTTCGGCTCCTGCTGGATCCTCGGCATGGCCCACCAGGAGGGGCTGCTCAAGAAGATCCCGCAGTACGTCGTGCCGTCCGTCGCCCCCCTGGTCATGGTGGCCGGCTACTGGTACCTCCAGACCCGGCCCGTCTACCCGACCGAGGCCACCGACATCGAGTCCTGGCCGATCGCCCAGGCCCTGTGGTCCCTGGGCTTCGTCGCCCTCCTGCTGCACATCAGCCCGTCCTGGGGGCAGTGGCCCAGGCCGCTCGAACGCTGGAACGGCCTGGTCGGGCTGCTCAACGCACGCGCCGTCAGCGTCTACCTGTGGCACGAGACCGCGCTGGTGGCCGCCGTCCCGCTGATCGACCCCCTGTGGAGCGTCGAGTTCGTCTACGCCCACTTCCAGTGGCTGCTGGCCAGCCAGTGGTTCACGCTGCTGGTGGCGGTCCCCCTGCTCGTCCTCCTGGTGGTGGCCTTCGGCTGGGTCGAAGACCTCGCCGCGAAACGCCGGCCCCGCCTCCTGCCGTACCCGCGCCGCCGCGGCAGGCGCCGGGCCACCGGCTGACGGCCCGGCGCCCCGGCCTGCGATCGCCTCCGGCCGGCGGTGCAGCCGGCCCCGGCCCGCGGGGTCAGTGCTCGCAGAGGGAGAACTCCCGCTCGTAGAGCTGCTCGTTGTGCTCGGCGACGAAGAACTTGCGCTCCTGCATGAGCTCCTCGCGGAAGGCCCGGGCCTGGTCGAGCGTCATGGTCGAGCTCTCGGACCACGGCTGCTGCGGGGGCACGTCGGCGGTCGAGACGATCCGCACCGACGGGTCCACCAGGAAGAACGCGAGGATCTTGCGGTGCCCCGGGCGGGTGCCGTCCGCGAGGCGGAACGGGGCGACGCGGTGCTGCAGCACGTTCGGGAACGCCAGGCAGCGGCCCGCCGGGGTGGACACCGATCCCAGCACCTGGTTCAGGGCGTCCTCGTCCTCCAGCCCGTAGACCTCGCGCACCCCGTTGTCGTCGCTCTGCTCGTACTCCGGGTCGTCGAGCGCCGCCCGGAACCCCAGCCGGCTCTCGGTGACGTTCTCGCTGTCCCAGTAGTAGATGCCGGTCGAGACGATCCGCTCGTTCAGCATCCCCTCGACGTGCCAGGAGCCGCCGGCGTACTCGGGCTTCTCCGGGGTGAGGTGGATGGTGGCCAGCTTCACGATGACCTGGAGCCGCCGGCCGCGCAGGTCCACCCGGGCGGACCCCTCGGGCACCTCGGGCGCGGTGAACTCCGGGGCGTCCGGGACCACCGGACGGCGGTTCTCCCACCAGGCGTCCTGCGCCAGCTCCCACGCACGGCAGGCCGCCGCCCAGGCCTCCTCGTCGCCGTAGTCGGCCTTGGCGGGGTACTGCGGCTGCTCTCCGTACCACCCGTACGGGTCGGCCTCGATGCGCAGCGGCCGCGGATGGCGCAGATCGGTGAGCACGTTCTCCAGGAGCGGGAGCATGCGCGCGAACAGGTCCGGGAGCACGGCAGCCAGCTCGCGGTGGTCCTCCGGGTGCACGTTGTTGACGTACGAGCGGAAGGAGACCTCGCCGTCCCCGCCGACCTCGACGTCCGTGGGCAGCCACTGGAACTTCTCGGAGAACTCGTGCTTCGCGTAGTGGTTCGTCGGATTGCGCCAGGCCTGCGCCGGTCCGCCGCTCACCTCGCGCACCAGGCAGAACAGCGAGGGATGCACCAGGTCCAGCACCTGGCCGTCGGATCCGGGATGCCAGTCCTGCGCGGCCGGGGGCACCTCCTCCAGCACCCGGACCGCCTCACGCAGCCGGGCCCGGAGCTCCTCGTCGACCAGCGTGTCCGACTGCCACACCCCGTCGACCGCGGACACCTCGGCGCCCGTACGCGCGTCCCGCAGGGCGGCGTAGTGCGCGAGTTCGGCCAGGACGTAGCGGACCTGCGCCTCGGTGAGTCCCTGCGCGACGGCTTCCTGCGTCCACCGGGCCGCGACGCCGGCATCGTTCATCTTCTCGAACCACCCGGGCTTGGACCGGATGTGCGCACTGCACCGGATCATCTGCAGTTCCCGCAGCGTCCGCGGAGGCGCGAACGCCGCGGTGTGCGAGGTGAGGAAGGGCAGCGGGAAGGGGGACAGGGCGCTCAATTCTCTTGTTCCTCCGAGCTGGTGTGCGGTGGCCGGAAGGATACGTCAGCGCACCGACACCGCCCCGACCGCGTCAGAGCCAGCCGTTGCGGTGCGCCTGCAGGCCCATCTGGAAGCGGTTCTCGGCGCCCAGGCGGGCCATCAGGATCTGGAGCCTGCGGAAGAAGGTGCGGCGGCTGATGCCCAGTTCACGGGCGATGACCTCGTCGGTCGCACCGCCGGCGAGGAGCCGCAGCAGACGGCGGTCGGCCGAGGACATCCCCACCGGTCCCGCGGCGCGGCCGTGCAGGGGGAGCGCGGCCTGCCAGGTCTGCTCGAACAGCGCGACCAGCGCGGACAGCAGGCCGCACGGCTGCACCACCAGCATGGTGTTGTGCACGTCCGCCTCCCTGATCGACAGGGACACCAGGGCGTACGCCTCGTCGATGATCACCAGCTTGACCGGCACCACCGGAACCACCCGGGCCTGCTCGCCCGCTTCGATGCACGGCTCGATGGCCGTCTCCAGCTGCCCGGGCACCTCCAGCGAAGCCCGCGAGTAGACGACGCGCTGGGTCACCCCGCGGGCGAGCGTCGCCAGTGCGTCGTCGGTGGCCCCCGGCAGCGGGAAGTAGGGCGGCGAGTCCAGCTGACGGATCTGCTCGCGGGCGCTGGCCCACGCGTGGCGCATCCGGCGGCCGACCGCGTCCCCGGTCACCACCTCGACGAGGTGGTCGTTGTACGCGGCGAGCCGCTGGCGGCGGAACGACTCGAAGGCGCCGCCCACCGTGATGCGCGACTCCTCCAGCTCGGCCGCCCGGTGCCGGGCGAGGATCTCCAGCCCCGCGGCGGGCGGCACCGGCGCCACCACGTCCGCCCCCTCCCCGGCGGCGCTGGCCAGCCCGGCGTCGACCAGCTCCCCGTACGCCGCGGCGAGCCCGGCCCCCTCCAGCCCGGCCGCCTCCCCGATCACGGACAGCGGAGCGGGGGCGAGCTCCAGCAGGGCCAGGTACACCCGGCCCGCCGGGGTGCCGATCCCGAGGAGCCGCAGTGCCTCGCCCAGTCGCGCGTTCGCCATGCCCGCATTATCGGCCCCCGCGGACACCAGTCATGACCGATCGGTGCCACTGGCACCAGGGCACCCCCGGGGTGCGCCGTTCCGCAGTACGTTCCGCTGGTCGCCGAGGCCCCTCGGCGCGGTCGAAACCGTCCGGAAGAAGGTGCACGACGTGGCGAAGGCGCGCAAGAACGGCCTCTACTCGGAGGTATCCGGGGAACTGTCCGCCCTGATGAGGACGGGCTGGGCCGACACCGAGCAGCACGACCTGCCGCAGGACGAGCAGGCCCCGTACGCGGCCCGCCGCCGCGCCGCGCTGTCCGCGCTGTTCCCGGGCGAGCGGCTCGTGATCCCGTCCGGCAACCTCAAGGCCCGCTCGAACGACGACACCTACCCGTTCCGCCCGTACTCCGGCTACGTCCACATGACGGGCGACCAGGCCCGCGACTGCGCCCTCGTGCTCGAACCCCGCCCGGACGGCGGCCACGACGCGTACTGCTACCAGCTGCCGCGGGACGGCCGGGACACCGACGAGTTCTGGCTCGGCTACACCGCCGAGCTGTGGATGGGCCGCCGCCGCTCCCTCGCCGAGTCGGAGCGCGTGCTCGGGCTGGCCTGCCGCGACGTCCGCACCGCCGCGAGCGACCTGGCGGCCGCCCCCGGCGTGCCCACCCGCATCGTGCGCGGAGTCGACCCGGCCCTGGAGGCCGCCGTCACCACCGACGCGGAGCGCGACGAGGAACTCGAGGAGGCCCTGAGCGGGCTCCGCCTCGTCAAGGACGACTGGGAGATCGGCGAGCTGCGCAAGGCGGTGGACTCCACCGTGCGCGGCTTCACCGACTGCGTGGGCGAGCTCTCGCGCGCCGTCGCCTCCTCCGAGCGGTGGATCGAGGGCACCTTCTTCCGCCGCGCCCGGCTGGAGGGCAACTCCGTCGGCTACGGCTCGATCTGCGCCGCCGGCGAGCACGCCACGATCATGCACTGGACCGACAACGACGGCCCGGTGCGCGTCGGCGACCTCCTGCTGCTCGACGCCGGTGTGGAGACGCACTCGCTCTACACCGCCGACGTCACCCGGACGCTGCCGGTCAGCGGCACCTTCACGCCCGTGCAGCGCAAGGTGTACGAAGCGGTGTACGAGGCCCAGGAGGCGGGCATGGCGGCCGTGAAGCCGGGCGCCGCCTACCGCGACTTCCACGTGGCCGCCCAGCGCCACCTGGCCGAGAAGCTCGTCGAGTGGGGCTTCCTGGAGGGCCCGGCCGACCGCGCCTACGAGCTCGGGCTCCAGCGCCGCTTCACCATGGCCGGCACCGGCCACATGCTCGGCCTGGACGTCCACGACTGCGCCGAGGCCCGCAACGAGGACTACGTGGACGGCGTGCTGGAGCCGGGCATGGTGCTGACCGTCGAGCCCGGCCTGTACTTCCAGCCGGACGACCTCACCGTCCCCGAGGAGTGGCGCGGCATCGGGGTCCGGATCGAGGACGACCTGCTGGTGACGGCCGACGGGCACGAGAACCTGTCCGCGGGCCTCCCGCGCTCCGCCGACGAGGTCGAGGCCTGGATGGCCCGCTTCGCGGGCTGACCGGACGCGCCGGCGGGGGGGGGGGGGGGGGGGGGGGGAGGGGGGGGGGGGGGGGGGGTGGGCAGAGCGGACGGCGTGACACACAAAT
>NZ_JBVIDV010000001.1:353077-444389 GCF_055572195.1 Streptomyces sp. NPDC030809 | reverse complement strand
ACCCCACACCAACTAACCCCCACCCCCCCCCCCCCCCCCCCCCCCCCCCCCCCCCCCCCCCCCCCCCCCCCCCCCCCCCCCCCCCCCCCCCCCCCCCCCCCCCGCCGCCTCTGGCGCCCTCAGGCCTTGACCCAGCCGGCCGGGCCGGAATACAGCTCCACCAGGTCCACCACGAAGACCAGGGTCGAGCCCGCCGGGATCAACGGCGAGGGCGACCGGTTCCCGTAACCGAGCCGCGGCGGCACCACGATCTCGCGCCGGCCGCCGAGCCGCATCCCCCGGATCCCCCGGTCCCAGCCCTTGATGACCCGGCCGCCGCCCAGCGCGAACTTGAACGGCTCGCCCCGGTCCCAGGAGGAGTCGAACTCCTTCCCGGACCCGAAGACCACCCCGACGTAGTGGACCCTGACCACCATGCCCGGCCTGACCTCGGGCCCGTCCCCGACGACCAGGTCCCGGACGGCCAGCTCGGCCGGAGCATCCCCCTCCGGCACCACGACCTCGGGCTTGCCGGTTCCGCTCATCGCACCTCGCCCCTCTCCGCCGGAGGCCCCACCCGCACCACGGCCCGCACGGCCCCTCCACGCCCAACCGTCCACGGTACCGCCCGGACCCGCCCCCACCCCTCTGGAAGAAGCCGAAGCCGTCCTCGTCGGCGACGTGCGCGTCCTTGACGGCCTCGCCGTCGCCGTCGAGGCGGCAGACGGTCCACGTAGGCGGCCCGGGGCGCGCAATGACGGGCGCACGCCCCGTGGTCGGATTGTGCGGTCTAACTTCTCTGCACAGTACGGGAGTTGCAGGGGCCGGCGAGGGCGCAAAGATCTTGTGCACCCGATCGGATGTTCCGGTTGCGCCATCCGGGTGGCGCCTGGATCGGGTGCCGATTCCGTGCGTCTTGGATGGTGTCCATGATCTCTTCAGCAGCGCCGGGGGCACCCGCCCGTCCGGTCGGCGATACCGGTGTTCCTCTGCCCGTGCACCGCGCCGTCGCCACAGCCGCACTACGAGAACCGGACCGACCCGCGATCGTGGAGGAAGGCGGCAGGACTTGGTCGTACGGCGAGCTGTGCTCCTGGGCAGCGGAGTTAGCCGCCGAACTGCGTGAGGCCGGGGTCGGGCCGGGGATGGCGGTCGCACTGCGGCTGCCGCGTTCGGCCCGGCTGGTCGTCTCCTTGCTCGCGGTCTTCGAGACCGGCGCCGCCGCGGTGGTGCTGGATCCGCGTACGCCGAGCGGGCGGCTGGCGGCCGTCGAAGCCGACGCGGGATGCGTGGCGGTGCTCGTGCCGGCCGGGGAGACCCCGCGGCCGGGCGGTCCGCGGCCCGTTGCCGTGGCCCCCTCTCCCGGTGCGCGCCCGCTCGCGGCCGGGGTACTGCGCCCGAACCCACCGGTCGGCGAACTCGACCGCGTGGCCTGTGTGTTCTACACCTCGGGGTCCACCGGCCGCCCCAAGGGCGTCCAGGTCACCCACCGCAACCTGGGACGCTTCGCCGCCGACCCGCACTGGGACGGTCCCGGACACCGGGTGACGGCGCTCGTCTCCGCGCTCGGTTTCGACGCGCTCAGCCATGACCTGTGGCTGCCGCTCACCCGGGGCGGCGCCGTGGTCGTCCCGGCCGAGGACCGGGTGGACGCGCACCGGCTGGCCGCCCTCGTCGCCGCCCACGGCGTCACCGGTGTGTTCCTGACCACCGCCTGGTTCAACCAGATCGCCGCGGACGACCCAGGCGCGCTGCGCGGGCTGCACACGGTCCTCACCGGTGGCGAGGCCGCCGACCCGCGGGCGTTCGCGCAAGTCAGGGCCGCCTGCCCGCACGTGGCGCTCGGCCACGTCTACGGCCCGACCGAGTGCACCACCTTCACCACCCTGCATCCGCTGCCGCCCGGGGAGCCGGTACCGGAGGGGCGGGTGCCGATCGGCACTGGGCTGCCCGGGGCGGCCGTACGGCTGCTCGGCCCCGACCTGGCCGAGGTACCCGTCGGCGAGTCCGGCGAGGTGTACGTCGCGGGCGAGCAGGTCGCCCGCGGCTACCTGGGCCGGCCCGGCCTGACGGCGGAACGCTTCGTCGCCGACCCGTACGGCCCTGCCGGTGCCCGTATGTACCGCACGGGCGACCTCGCCGTGCGCGGCGCCGACGGCGCTCTGGAGTACCTGGCGCGCGACGACGACCAGGTCAAGATCCGCGGCCACCGGGTCGAGCCCGGCGAGGCGCAAGCCGCCCTGGCAGCCCTGCCCGGCGTCGCCCGGGCGGTCGTGGTCGCGAGGGACGGCCGGCTGATCGGATACGCGGTCGCCGAGCGCGATGCCGCGGGCGTGACCGGGGAGCATCTCCGCGACCGGCTCACGGGCGTACTGCCCGAGTACCTGGTGCCCACGGCCGTACTGCTGATCGACGACATCCCGCTGACCGTGAACGGCAAGGTGGACCGGGCTGCGCTGCCCGCGCCCGCCGCCGTGCGAGCGGGAACCGGGACGGCGCGGACGCCCGCCGAGCGGGCGCTGTGCGCGGCCTTCGCCGAGGTGCTCGGCCTGCCCGAGACGGGTACCGACGACGACTTCTTCGCCTTGGGCGGGGACAGCATCACCGCCATGCGCCTGGTCAGCCGGGTACGCCGGGAGAACGTGGCCATCAGCTCGCAGGACGTCTTCCGTCTGCGAACCCCCGGTGCCCTGGCCGTCGCCGCGCAGGCGGCGGCTCCCGCCGCGGACCTGCTGCATCAGTCGGCCACCGGCCGTCTCGGGCTGCCGCCCATCGCCCTGTGGCTACGCGAACAGGGCGACGGCGTGGCCGAGTTCGTGCAGTCGGTGCTGCTGGAGACGCCGCGCGGCCTGGAGCAGGGGGCGCTCGTGGCGGCCCTGCAGGCGGTGCTCGACCGGCACGACGCCCTGCGCACCCGGCTCCCCGACCCGTCCGCCGAGGCCGTGTGGCAGCCCGAGGTGCTGCCCCCGGGCGAGGTGGCGGCCGGCGCCCTCCTGGACGTGGTCGATGTGCGGGAACTGCCGGACGCGCCCTCGCCCCGTACCGTCCAGGAGGCGGTGGGCCGCGCCATGCGGTCGCTGGACCTGCCCGCCGGGCGAACCCTCCGGGCCGTGTGGTGGGACGCCGGCCCCGAGCGGCCGGGCCGGCTGCTGCTGGCCGCGCACCATCTGGTCGTGGACGGGGTCTCCTGGCAGGTGCTCACCCAGGACCTGGCACGGGCCGCCGAAGACCCGCGCGGCCTGGGCGCCTGGGGGAAGGCCACCCCGTACCGGCGCTGGGTCGAGACGCACAACGCCCGGGCCGCCGGCGCCGAGGTGCTGGCGACCCTGCCGCACTGGCGGGCAGCGAGCATCCCGGCGGCCACGCCGTGGCCCGCACGCGGGCAACTGGACCCCGAACGGGACACCATCGCCATGTCCCGCACCCTGGAGTCGGTGCTCCCGCCCGAGGCCGGGCGGGCCCTGCTCACCACGGCCCCGGCCCACTACGGCGCCACGACGCAGGAGCTCCTGCTGGCCGCGCTGACGGTGGCCGTGGCCCGGCGCGGGGGCTCCGGAACCCTGGTCCTGGACACCGAGGGGCACGGCCGGGACGCCGTGGCGGGCGATGCCGAGACCGATGCCTCCGCCACGGTGGGCTGGTTCACCTGCATGTTCCCCGTCCGTCTCGAGTGCCCTGGGTCGGCCGCCCGCCCCGCGGGGGACCCCGCCGCCGAGGACGCGGCCCTCGCAGAGGCCGTGCGTGCCGTCCGGGAGCAGTGGCAGCGGGTGCCACAGGATCGCGCCTCGTACGGGCTGCTGCGCCACCTGCATCCGCAGGCCGCCGGACTGCTGGCTGCCGCACCGGGCCGGCCGGTGCTCTTCAACTACCTGGGCCGGTACGCCGTTCCCGGCCGCGACCCCTGGCCGTACGCCGCGGAGGCACCTGTCCTCGGCATCCACCGGGCCGCAAGGCAGCCGCTGTCCCACCCGCTGGAGATCAACGCGGTCGTCGACGAGCGCACCGGGGAACCGCTGCTGACCGCCGTCTGGCGCTGGTCGACACGGCTGGTGGACAACGACGACGCGGTGGGGCTGGCCGCGGAATGGGCCGATGTGCTCGCCGCGCTCGCCCGCGCGGCGGACGCCGGCGCGCGCGAGCGGGCAGGGGTGGCAGCCGTGCCCGCGCAGCGCGCGGAGGAGCGGTGGCCCTGCTCCCCGCTCCAGGAGGGGTTGCTCTACCACGCCCACAAGGGCGACGGCGCCGCGGATCCCTACCACGTTCAGACCGTGCTCGACTTGGAAGGGCCGGTGGACGCGGCCGCACTGCGCGTGGCGCTGTCCGCGCTCACCGAGCGGCATCCGGCTCTGCGGGCCGGCTTCCGGTGGGACTGCCAGGGGAAGGCGGTGCAGTCCGTGCCGGACACGGTCACGGTCCCGCTGAGGGAGGCCGACCTCACCCGGCTGCCGGAGGCCGACCGGGAACGTGCCGCCGCCGAGGAGACCCGCCGGGACCGGGAGGAGCCGTTCGACCTGGCCGTGCCGCCGTTGCTGCGGGCCGTGCTGCTTCGCCTGGGCGCGGGGCGGTCCCGGTTGCTGCTGAGCTACCACCACATCCTCATGGACGGCTGGTCGATGCAGGTGGCGCTCGCCGACCTGGCCGACCTGTACGGGCAGGCCGCCGAGGGGGCCGTGCCGCGCCTCCCCGTGCGGCCGTCGGCGCTTGCCTATCTTCATCATGTCGCCTCTCAGGACGCGGAGTTGGCGGCCAAGCACTGGCAGGCGCTACTCGGTGACGCCACCGAGCCGACGCTGCTGACCTCGCCCGGCGGCGAGGAGCGGACTCGTCCGCACACGGTGCGGCTGGAGCTGCCGGCCGAGCGCACGGCGGCCCTGCGGGCGAGGGCCCGCGAGCGGGCGCTGTCCCTCAACACCCTGGTCCTGGGCGCCTGGGCACTGGTCCTCGCCCAGCTGACCGGCCGCACCGACGTGCTGTTCGGCACGGTCGTTGCCGACCGTCCGCCCCACCTGCCGGGCGTCGAGTCCATGGTCGGCCTGATGAACAACGCCGTGCCGGTACGGGTCGACACCGCCGCCGTCGACGACCGGGGCGGCCTGCTGACGGCCCTCCAGGAGCAGCGGACCGACATGATGCCCTTCCAGCACCTGGGCCTCGCAGAGATCATCCGGGCCGCCGGGCTGCGTGAACTCTTCGACACCGTCGTGGTGCTGGAGACGTACACCGACTCCTTCGCCACCCGGTGGGGAACGGACCTGCGGGTGACGTCCAGCAGGGTGGAGAACGGCACGCACTACCCGCTGTGCCTCCTGGTGTCACCCGGCGAGCGGATGCAGATCCGCGTCCAGTACCAGCCGGGGAGGCTCGGCGAGAGCGGCGCCCGGGAGATCGGCGCACGCTTCGCCGAGGCCCTGGACGCGCTGGCCGCGGACCTGTCCGTACCCGCCACGCGTCCGGTCGCGCCTGCGGTCGCCACGGCTCGGCCGCACGGGACCGAACCGCTGCCCGCCGCGGTGCCGGTCCTTGAACGGTTCGCGTCGCACGTGCGCACCGCCCCAGGGCGGGCGGCCGTGGTGGACGGGGACGGGGTACTGGACTACCGGGGCCTGGACGCGGCCTCGGACCGGCTGGCCGGAGAGCTCGCCGCCCGGGGCATCGGGTCCGAGGACGTGGTCGCCCTGTGCCTCCGTCGCGGCCGGGACGCCGTGACGGCGATGCTCGCGGTGCTCAAGGCCGGCGCCGCCTACCTGTGGCTGGACCCCCGCCACCCCGCCCCCCGCGTAGCGGCCCTGGCCGCCGAAGGGCGCCCCGCACTGCTCGTACTGCAGCGGGAGTTCGACGAGGCCCTGGCGCTCGTCGACGCCGGCGTACCGCGCATGCCGCTGGAGCCCCACCACGTGTCCCCCGACCCGGTGCCGGGAGGCCGCCCGGTCCGACCGGCGCGGCTGCCCGGCCACCCCGCCTATGTGGTGCACACCTCCGGGACGCAGGGAACGCCGAAGGCCGTGGTGATGCCCGGGGCCGCCATGGACCGGCTGGTGGACTGGCACGAGCGCCGCTTCCCGGCCGAACCGGGCGCGGTGACGGCCCAGTTCACCTCGATGGCCTTCGACGTCGCCACCCAGGAGGTCCT
This sequence comes from Streptomyces sp. NPDC030809, assembly GCF_055572195.1. Lineage (NCBI taxonomy): Bacteria > Bacillati > Actinomycetota > Actinomycetes > Kitasatosporales > Streptomycetaceae > Streptomyces > Streptomyces sp. NPDC030809. The sequence goes on along the minus strand of NZ_JBVIDV010000001.1, from coordinate 438,280 downwards.
CACCGCACTGTGCACGGGGCGGACGCTGGCCGTCCCCGACGCCGACACGCGCGCCGACGCCGCCGCCTGGACCGCCTGGCTGCGGACCCACCGAGTGACGGAACTGTTCGCCCCCACTCCCGTGCTGGCGGCCCTGTGCGAGTTCGCCGACGGAGACCGGGAGTTGCTGCCGGACCTGCGGCATCTGGTCCAGGCCGGTGAGGCGCTGGTCGTCGGCCCGCAGCTGCGCGCCCTGTGCGCCCGCGGGGACAAGCGCCTGCACAACCACTACGGCCCGGCCGAGACGCACGTGGCGACCGCCGGCGAGGTCGTCGGTGATCCGGCCGACTGGCCCGCGCGCCCCGGCATCGGAAGTCCGGTGCCCGGGTCCCGGGTGATGGTGCTGGACGCGGGGCTCAGACCGGTGCCCGACGGACTGGCCGGTGAGCTCTACCTGGCGGGCGACCAGGTGGCCCGCGGATATCTGGGCCGGCCGGGTCTGACCGCCGCGCGCTTCGTCGCCGACCCCTGGGGGCCGCCCGGCTCCCGGATGTACCGCACGGGGGATCTGGCCCGCAGGCTCCCGGACGGCACGCTGGAATTCACCGGCCGCAACGACGACCAGGTCAAGATCCGCGGACACCGGATCGAGCCGGACGAGGTGCGGGCCGCCCTGGCCGCCCTTCCGGGCGTGGTGCAGGCCGCCGTGGTGGCCGGGCCGGACGGACGCGGCGGCAAGGAGCTCACCGGATACGCGGTCGGCTCGTCGGCGACCGGTGCGTCCCTGGAGGGCGGCGCCCTGCGCGACGCGCTGGCCCGGGTGCTGCCGGACTTCATGCTGCCCGCTCGTGTCATGGTGCTGGACCGCATGCCGCTGACCGTCAACGGCAAGGTGGACCGTCGGGCCCTGCCCGAGCCCCAGCGCGTCCCGGCCCGGATCCGGGAGTCCCGCACACCGGCCGAGCGGCTGGTGACCGAGGCGTACGCCGACGTCCTGGGCCTGGAGAGGGTCGGCATCGACGACAACTTCTTCGACCTGGGGGGCCATTCGCTGCTCGCGGCCCGGCTGCTCCAGCGCCTGCGGGAACACTTCGGCCCCGCGGTCACCCTGGAGCAGGTCATGCGGCGGGCCACCCCGGCCGCCCTGGCCGCCACCCTCACCCCGCTGCCCGCACCGGCACCGGCGGCGGACCCGGGCACCGCGCCGATCTCACCCGCCACAACCACCGCGCCGACCGGTCCCGGCGAGGCCCCCGTCCCCGCACGCGACTGACCGGGGCCGGTCCCTGCCCGGAGCGGCGGGGACCGGCCGGCGGCCCCGCAGGCCCTCCAGCGGCCCTTCCCCAACCGACCACAGCGCTGTCCGGCGGCGCATCGCGCCGCCCACCCGAGGAGACCCATGAGCCCCTTCGACGACCCTGACGGCACGTTCCTCGTGCTCGCCAACGACGAGGACCAGCACAGCCTCTGGCCCGCCGACATCGCCCTTCCGGACGGCTGGCGCGAGGTGTACCCCCGCGCCGACCGGGCCACCTGCCTGGCCTGGATCGAGACGTCCTGGACCGACCTGCGGCCGCGTTCGCTCCGGACCGCGGAGGCCGCTCGATGACCGCCCCGCACACACCGCGGGCGACGACGCCGCGCGAACGGGACGCCCTCGCACTGCGTGTGGCCGTCGTCGCGGCTCTGCCACAGACCGCTCCTCCGCTGGTCGAGGCAGTGCGCACCCTGGGGCACCGGGTCCCGGTCGTGATCGGCTACCGGCGGCCCGTCGACTGGCCCGGGCACGTGCTCGGCGAACACGACCTGCCGCCGGGCGTGGACCTGGCTGTCCCCTCCCGCATGGAATCGGTTGCCGGGCTGCTGCGCGCCTACGCGGTGGACGTGGCCGTCAGCTACGGCTACCCGAAGAAGCTGCCCGCCGCCGCCGTGTCCGCCCCACGCCTGGGAACGATCAACTGCCACCCCTCCGACCTGCCCTCCTACCGGGGCCCGAACCCCGTCGGATGGGCCGTGCGCAACGGCGAACGCACGATCGGCGTGACCTGGCACCGGATGGACGCGGAGCTGGACACGGGATCCGTGCTGGCCCGCACGACGATCCCCCTGGACGACCAGGTCTGGTCCTTCACCGGCGTCAACACGAGGGTCCTGGAGGCCGCTTCAGGGATGCTGCCGCAGGTGCTGCGGCGACTGGTACGCGGGGACGGAGGCGAACCGCAGCCGCAGCGCGAGGGCACCTGGGCCGGATTCTTCTCGGAGGACTACGCCACGGTCGACTGGTCCGCGAAAGCCACCCACATCCACACACAGGTACGCGCCTGGAACATCGCAGGCCACCACCCCCGCGTACAGGGCCCGGTAGCGGTGATCGACGGAACCCGATGGCGGCTGCGCCGCACCACACTGGAACAGCCGAGGGCGGGCACCGGACGCCGCATCACGTGCGGCAGCGGTGACCTGTGGGTCCTGGCCGCCGACCCGCTTGACTAGGGTCTGCGGCACAGACGGCTGTTCGTCCACGATCGCGCCCTGTGGGACGTGAGGACCTGACGAACGGCCAATGGGCCCGGCTTGAGCCGCCGCTACGGCGGGGCATCGAGCCGGGCCGGCCGCGGGCGCGGACGCAACGGCAGCTGACAGACGGCATAGGGCGGCGGCCCCAGACCGCACCCCCGTGGCACAACGAGCCGGAACGCTCGGCCGTGGAGCCGGTCCACGACCTGCTCCCGCGCCGGCAGCGCGGGCGCGCCATCCAGCGCGAGCACTCAACGACCGCGCCTCCGAGTGCAGATGAAGACGACCGGAGCCGAGACCTCGGAGGCCCCGGCCGGTCCACCGACGCGCCAGCTGCCAGCGGGTTTCGGGGGCGCTCAGAAGAAGCCGAGCTTCTTCGGCGAGTAGCTGACCAGGATGTTCTTCGTCTGTTGGTGGTACAGCTATGACACCTACGCTGAGCTGGGGAAACGTCATTAGGTGCGGCTCTCTGGCGAGGGTTGGTCCGGAGTTGGTCCGGATCTTGGTCCGACAGGGCCTGGCCTGGGCCGTGTCGCGGCTGCTTTGGCAGCGATTGGGGGGCGATCGGGGCCGGACGGGTCAGGTGGATGGCTGCCCGGGCATCCACGCCGGATCGGCGTGGGGGGCGCGGCCGACCGGTGATGTCCGGAGCCTTCGCCGTCGTCTCCGCCGGACGTTTTGAGTACCACCTCCACGATTGAGTCCCTCGATCGTCGACGCCCTTCTCGGTTCCTGCCCGCCGTCGGTGCCACCGGATGGGCCGTGGGGGGAGACGGGACCGGCGTAGGCCGAAGGTAGGGTGCGGCGAGCATGTGAACTGCAAGGGTGGGGAACAGGATGAAGAAAATTGCCGCTTTCGCGACCGCAGTGGTCGTGGTTGCGCTGACCGGCTGCGGTGTGCAAGACGACCCGCAGGAGACGGCCGGGCCCGTGAAGGCGACAGAGCAGAAGACCGATCCGGTGGCGGTGGCCCGCACGACTCTGGACAGGGCTTCTTCTGCCGCGATCAAGAGCGGATCCGCCGAGCTTGCGACCACCTCCGTTCACAGGGGCAAGACGAGTTCGGACCCGGCCGAGACGGTCGTGTGGGAGGGCCACGGCCCGGCGGACAAGTCCGGCACCATCGACGGCAAGAGAAGCTTCGGCTCCGCGATACACGTCATGGACACCGACGGCAAGCTCCCCTACCGCCGCGTCGACGAGGTCCTGTACTACCAAGTGGACCAGCCGATCGCAGGGCACCCCGGCAAGACCTGGTTCAAGGGTGACGAGGCCTGGGCCCGCCGTCAGAACTCCGCGGGAAGCTACGACGTCAGGGACACCCTGCGCGAGCTGACGGAACTCACGGACCTGCGCGTCCTCGGGAAGCAGTCAGTCTCGGGCCGAACGGCCACCCACTACCGCGGTCATCTCCCCTTCGTGTCCGACCCGGCGGGGGACCCGGCGCTGGCGCAGGTCACCAAGAGGGTGGTCGATGTCTGGATCGGTGACTCGGGAATGCCGGTCAAGGTGGTGCAGACCGCGGGACCGGACAGCGAGACGCTGGTGTTCAAGGCGTTCGGCCAGGGCAAGCCGATCGTCGCACCCCCGGCCTCCGAGACAGTCAGTTCTGAGGAGTTCGACCGCGCGGGCCTCGGCTGAGCACCTGAACGGGCGCGGCGGGGGCCGGCGCTCGATCACCTACACCACGAGCGTGCTTGTCGCCCGGCCGCGATGGCCCCGCTCCGTTCGTGACAAGGGCCGCTGACCGCCGAATGCGCTCACCAGCCGCGGTTCCGCCGGCATTGCGTTTGGCTGCCGGTGGAACGCGAACGGCGCAATGATCCACCCGGCTGCAGCTGGAGGATCGGCTTGCGCTGTTCCGCGCGCGCCGGGCGGGAATCCGGTCCGTGACTGGTCCGGGAGAAGAGGTTGAACTGACCCCTTGGGCATTCGGTGTAGCGGTTTCACGCCAGTCGGTGCCTGATCGGAAGAGAGCTCCCGGAGAGTAACCTCTCCAGGAGCTCGACTTCGGGCTCTAGAAGAAGCCGAGCTTCTTCGGCGAGTAGCTGACCAGGATGTTCTTCGTCTGCTGGTAGTGGTCCAGCATCATCTTGTGGGTCTCGCGGCCGATGCCCGACTGCTTGTAGCCGCCGAAGGCCGCGTGTGCGGAGTTTGAAGTAACTCCGTAAAGCGAGCAGGAGGCTGACCAGGCATGATGACAGATGCGGAATGGCTTGATCACTGGTTGCAACGGTCTCCAGCCCTCTCAGGGGAGACCCTGGAAAGACTTATGGAGCACCTGACCGAGGGTGAAGACGACTGACCACCGGACTGCGCCGTCACTCTGAGCTGGAGAGGCTCGAAGCCGGCTCGGGCAGCAAGCCACGGAGATGACCGAAGACCCAGGTGTCGACGGCATCGGAGTAGCGGTTGATCCAGTCCGTCGGTGGCAGGTGGTGCGGTTCAGCCAGGCCATGGCACCACTGCGAGATGATGTTGTCGCCGAGCGCGAGATCCGTCACGGCGGCGCGCAGCTTGACAGCGTGCTGAAGGATGAGGTCGCGGTCCACGCACCAGATGGCGCCGATTGAGGCGCCTTCGTGGGCGATCCAGTTTCGGGCCCGCCTGGCCTTGTGCAGGGTGTCCATGTCCATGGTCTGGCCCATTGCGTGTGCGGCCAGGCTGTGCAGCGTGCCGCCCAGCAGCTTGTCGGCGGGGACTGAGGCGACGGCCTCTTCGAAGGTCATGGCCGGTTCGGTTTGGTGGGCGGTGATCAAGTTGCCGACACGGAGCAGGTACTGGCACTTGTCCTCATAGGCGTTTGCGAGGTGCAGCGCCCGGCCCACCGAGAGGAACAGCGCATCGAGCAGCTCGGGTTCCCGGGGCTTCAGGAGGCTGAGTGACCAGGTCATGCCCGTCACGTTAGCGCGCGGTTCCCGCTTGCTGCGGTGCTTTTCCGGCGAACGGCTACTTGCCGCGGGCGATGTCGATCTGGAATTGCACTTCTCGGTCGACGGCCATCACGGCCTGCTCGACGAGCTCCTCGAAGGGCTCGAATGCGTCCTCGATGGCTGCGTACTTGCGTACCAACTCGTGCTTGTCGGCGATGGACTCCAGCGCGGAGATGTGGCTTCTCCACTGCTCCATGTCTGCCTTGGAGTACTGGTACTTCTTCCCACGGACCTGTTCGAGGGTCGGATTCGCAACAAGGTTCGCCTGCACGAGCCGCATGGCATCGCCGCGGACGAGGTGCGGGACCCCAAGGTTGTCCTCGATGAACGAGAGACCGTCGGCCATTTCGTCCAGCCGGGCAGTGAGGTATTGGGCAAGTACGCTGCGGACGTGGGGCAGGTCGAGGCCCACTTCGCGGCGAAGCTGCGCGGCGATGCGCTGCGGGAGGTCCATCTGCAGAAATCCCGAACCGCCTCCGGTGAACCGTGAGAGCTCCGGCCCCAGAGGATTTCCGGTGAAGGCCATCATGTGAGGCTTGTACGCCTCCAGCGCGGAACAGGCAGAGTCGAAATAGATCAGGGTGGCCGGCCTGAGGACCTCGCGCCGCAGCTTGTCGCGGTGATACATCTCGTTGCGATACTTGTGCAGCTTCTCGAGGACGGGGCCGAGCGCCGGATCGAGCATCTCGCGGTCGGTCAAGAACGCCACCTTGGCGTTGAAGTTCCGGTCGATGTCCCTGAGTTTCGACTTGGAGATCACTCGGGCCTCGATCGAGGGGATCTCCGCCGCCGCTTCTTCGTGCCCGTTGGCCGCGAGGTCCTTGCACTTCGCTAGCAGCCCCGTCAGCAGCTCCTGATCCCACAGCGCAGACTGCACCGTCCGGTGAAGGATCAGCTCCGTCACACTGTCGAGGAGTATGTAAGCCAGCCGCAGGTGGGGCACTCTCCCTCTCTCGATCAACCCCTTCGCCTCTTCGAGTTGCACGACAACCAGTTCCAGCCGCTCCATGCCGACCTCTCCCTCGCAGTGCCCCACATCATCCCTGCCTCGCAGCGGAGGCGACACGCGATATTGCTTGGGCCTACGAGGGCATCCCCGGTTAACGGTCCATCGCAGTGGCTGACTGTTCCGCGTCGGGTCTCGTGCCCAATCTCTGCCCACGGTCGGAGGCTGCGAGTCTGGACCGTCAGTGCAGCCCGCGTCCCCGTGCCCATCGAGGGCGATCCTGCAGACTCCGGCGATGCTTCCTCCGGCGAGTGCTACGTTGTGCCGCAGGGGAGTGGCACGGTGTATCACACCAGACCGGTTCAGCCCGAGGGCTCCGTTCCTGGTGCGGTCGACCGGTTGCATGGGTGGGATTCGCGCCGCTCGGACAAGCACGATCAGTAGTGGGGAACGTGGCGCGAGCGAGGTCGCATTCGGCGGCAGGGCAGATGACTGGGTATCTCTACCAGTGTGAGCTCGCCCTGCTCGAGCTCGCCCGCCGCAGCTGGCAGGACCCCACCGTCGAGGTCCGCATGGAACTCCTCGACGACATCGAGTTCCTCGACCCGGACAAGACTCCACGCGAACTGCTGCAGGCCAAACATCGTGAAGCCGCCGGCCCTCTGAGCGAGACCGGAAAGGACTTCTGGCGCTCTGTCGCGTCATGGATCGACGCCCTCAAGAAACTTTCCGATCCTGCAGACACGACCATGCCCATCCTGCGCCTCGTCTCGACCCAAAGCGCACCGCCGGGCACCTTCTTCCACTACCTCAGCGCTGGCCCGGCCAGGGACGAGACCAAGGCACTGGAACGTATGGAGCGGGCCGCCGCCGACGACGAAGGACCTGGCACCACCGCGGATGACCGCGAACTGTTCATGAAGCTCACCCCTGCCCGGCGTAAGCAGCTCGTCAGGGCCATCACCGTCAATGACGCAGCCCCCCTGATGTCAGACCTCGACCCTAGTCTGGCCAAGGAACTGGGGATCACGCCGAGCGACCACGCTCAGGCCGCCCTCGACGAGATCAAGGGTTGGTGGTACGGCATGGCGGTCAAGCTGCTGGAACGCCGGAACCCTCAGCGCATGCGCGCCTCCGTCAGCGCCCAGGAACTCATGTGCCGCCGGGACGAGGTCACCGGCCGCTACATAGGCAGGAATCTGCCGATCACGGAGACACTGCGCCATCTCACCCAGGCTGAGATCGCCCAGTACAACGATCGCCTGGTCGTCACTCAGATGCGGTGGATCGACCTTCCCGATGAGGAAGTGGCGATGCACCTGCGTGACTACCACTATGCACGGGCCCAGCGCTCCGAATGGCTGCGCACCTTCAAGATCACTCCGGAACGGATCGACGAATACGAGGGCGAACTCCACTACGAGTGGGAGAACGCCTTCCGGCGCCGCACCCGCCGTATCCGAGACGACATGAGCGAAGAGCAACGCCAGACCCTCGGCCAGGAAATCCTGGACGCCACCATGGACCGCGTGGCCGATACCCCGCTGCGCCCGGGCAGCGTCACGGCGCCCTGGATCGGCACCGGCAGCGTTCACGGTCTGTCTGACCAGGCAGACACTGCTAAGCCAGACCGGCAGCTCGGCTGGCACCCCGACTACGTTAGCCGCTGCAAGAATCCCGACGAATCGCAGGAACAGTGACGACAGACTCGCACCGCAACGTGCCGGAGGTACAGGCACTCTTCAACCCCGCGTTCGGTGCGTATCTCCTGGCCAGCGCCGTCAACGCTGCTAGGAAGAAGTCCGATCGGCCGCTGCCCTGGTCCAGCGCGTTCCTGGTCCTGCCTCTCGTGCTGCCCGCAGACACTCGCGACTCCCTGCCCGGCAAGTCCACTGTCACACTCTCGGCTTGGGCCCACGAGCACCCACATTTGCAGGCGGTATTCGCCGAACGTGCCATGGCGCTTACCGTCTACACCCGCACCAGCCTGCGTACCGCCATGCGCCACCAGGCCATTGACGTCACCTCCGGTGGACTGGTCTGCCCCTGCGCTCCGAAGCCCCCTTCGGCCGCCCCCGGCGAGGAAGTCGCTGACTGTGCCCGCGCAGCGGGACTGGTTGGTCGCTGGCTCGCCGTGACCGACCCGCCTCGAGCCTTCACCGCCCTCGGCGTCCGGCCCTGACTCACCCCCCGAAATGGAGTTCTGGAACCGTCATGCAGCTGCTCGCCCTGGCCCTGTACCACCGAGACCGCCGGAGGCCTCCGAGGGTTCTGCGGTTTCGCCCCGGGACGCTCAATATCCTCACTGGTGAGTCAGAGACCGGTAAGTCTGAAGTCCTTACGATCGTCGACTACTGCCTCGGACGTCGCGCGCCGAACCTGCCTGACGACCTGATCGACCAGACCGTCGGCTGGTACGCCCTTCTGGTTACTTTCGCCGACAACTCGCGTATGGTCCTGGCGCGTCCCCGCCCGACAGGTGCCTCCACCCAGCACGCGTACACCCGCACCGGCGACGCCACCCTGGACATCCCGCGCCCTGACGAACTCGTCAATAACTCCAACGTTGCGGCGCTGCGCAGCGAACTCAGCGCCCGCCTTGGCATCGAGGACTTCCACTTCCAACCGCCCACTGGTGCTGCGCGTAACTCTTTTGACGTCTCCATCGGCCAGGCGGCTCTGCTCTGCTTCCAGAGCCAGAACGAGATCGCCGACCAGACGGCACTGTTCCACCGCCAGAACGAGTCCGGTATGGCCCAGGCCCTCAAGGACACCCTGCCGTACTTCCTCGGCGCCGCCGGCCCCGAGCAGTCACTGCGCCGTCACCGCCTCGGCGAAGCCCAGCGAGCCCAGCGCGCAGCACAGCGGAAGCTCGACGATGCCCTACGTCATCAACAGGCCATGGACGCCAATGGTCTCGCCCTTGTCCGCCTGGCCGAGGCCGAAGGCCTCCTCGCCGAGGTGCCCGCGGCCCCAGACACCGCCGAGGTCCTCTCCCTTCTCCACCAAGCCCTATCCGCAGTCCCGCAAGCCACCGCTCCACACGAAGTGCATGACCGGCGCCAAGAACTCAACGACGAACGCCGACTCCTGCGGGAACAACTGCAGGACTTCGACGACGCCTTGGCCGCAGTCGACCGCTGGCAGCAACAGGGACGTGCTTTCACCGGCGAACTCCACCTTCAGCTCGACCGCCTCAAGACGCTTGACCTCCTCGGTCCTGAGCGCCACCACGACACCAGCGTGTGCCCCTTGTGCACCCAGCCCTTGGAACATCCGGACCCCAGCGCGCAGGACATCGCCGAGCTGACGAGCCATCTCGCACGCGAACTGGCACAGGCACAGACAGTGCAGCCCGTTCGCGAGGAACACCGACGCGCCCTGCAGGCCGATCGCGCCAGCGTCGCCGATCGCCTCAGGATCAACGGTGCCCAGTTCAAGGAACTCCTGGCGAGCGATGAGCGTCTGCGTAGCCTCCAGGAACACGACCTCCGAGTCGCTCACATCCAGGGACGGATCTCCGAAGCACTTACCCGCACGGGAACTGAGAGCGACATCAGTCAGCTGCGCCATAACCTCGTCTTGGCACAGGAACACGCAAGCACACTCGAACAACTCGTCGACGAAGACGACATCGCAGCCGAAACCGAGCGCCGACTCGCGGACATCGCCATCGGCATGACCGCCTGGGCCAAGCAACTCAACCTGGGGGGAGCCGCAGAGGCCTTTGAAGTGGGGATCAGCCTCAAGCTCCTCAATGTCGTCCTCAGGAGACCAGCCGGACGATTGCCCCTCACCCGCATCGGCAGCGCCAAGAACCACATCGGGTACCACCTGGTGGCCCATCTTGCATTGCACACCTACCTACGGCGCAATAACCGGCCCGTCCCCGGCTTCCTCATGCTCGACCAGCCCACTCAGGCGTTCTTCCCGGAGAAGCCTCGCGACGCCTCGACCATCCAAGACGCCGACTGGGCGACGGTCACCGCCTACTTCGAACTCCTCAGCGACGTCGTGCGCCTGAATCGGGGATCGCTTCAGATCATCGTCTGCGACCATGCGAATCTGCCGGAAGGTTGGTTCCAGGATTCCATCATCGGCAACTGGCGCCCTGACGCCGAAGGCAACCGGACCGCCCTGATCCCTCTGGACTGGCTCGACGGTTGACATCGTCTCCGCCGCGGCCGGCAGGGAGCACGAACCGACGTGGCCGAGTCCGCCCGTGGACCTCCCGCTGTGTGAGTCCCGCTCCGGGACCTGGACCTCGACGGCAAGCGGTGACGGCTGTAGACGAGCCGCCACGAGCTGAGCCGTGGGAGCGCTTACCGAGTGCGGGGTTGGCCAGCAGGCAGGGCTCGTAGTCAGTGGCAGGTGCGAGCATGAGCGAGAGGCAGGTATAGGACAGGGGGGCATGGATGGATCCGGAGGACTTCTTCGAGACCCGCCCAGGCGGTTGGTTCGGCGGAGATGGCTGCCTGACACTCGACGTGCACCTGGTGGAGGAGCTGCGGCGGGGGCCCCTGGCCGATCGGTCGGACCTGGAGGTGGGGCTGGCCCTGACCAGGCTTCTCCATGAGGACTTCACTGCCTGCGGGACAAGCGGCGGTCAGCGCCTGGACGACGAGTCCGTAATGCTTGCGATCAAGGCCCATAGGGTTGTTCTGGAACGCCTGGGGATGGAGCCTCCGCGGCTGCCGTTCCGCAACTTCTCTTCGTTCCGTGACTATTGGCGCCGAAACGGTATGTCCGGCGATGGCGGGTGGGCCGCTCGCCGCGAGTGCGTGGAGAGCCTGCTGGGGCCGGTCCGGGACGCCCTGGAACAGCTGGAGGAGGCCGAGTACGAAGCCCAGTTCAAGAAAGGGCCCACCGGCCGGTTCAAGAACCTCATCTTCGCGGCGGACGGGCCCAAACCCAAGATCGTCTTGCGAGATGCGGTCAACAACGATGTGGAGATCGTCTCGAACGCCGATAACTGCCTGGTGTTCACAGATCCGTTGTCGCCATATGGCCTGACATGGGGTGAGATGATTGCATGGTGGGCCGATCTGCAGCAGGCGGACCCGCACGACCGCCGCACCGCGCACGCGCTGTACGCGAGGCTCGCCGCATCGCTGGACTCCGAACCCGAGCGGCTTCTGTTCCGCACCTACTGTGCACGCTACGGCGCAGCGGAAGGCAATGAACTGCCAGCCCTCATACCGCAGGTCTACCTCCACTACGACCCCTACACCCGCAGGACGCCAGGCCACACATCGGCCCTCGCGCGGCAGCGCATGGACTTTCTCCTCCTCACCCCGGACCGGTCGCGCATCGTCATCGAGGTCGATGGCGTCCAGCACTACGCCGACGCAACCGGTAAGGCGTCGCCCAGGCTCTATTCGGAGATGGCCGCCGAGGACCGGCGGCTTCGCCTCATGGGCTACGACATCTACCGCTTCGGCGGCCACGAGCTTGCTCGTCCAGACGCTTCCACCATGCTGCACTCGTTCTTCGGCGCGCTGCTCTCACGGCACAAGCGGCCTGGCGCTTGAAGCAGTGCGCGCTGCGCGGGCAGTGCCTTCGTCTGGGGGAGTTGCTCGACGTGTGCGCCGCTGGCGGCCAGCGGCGCACACGGCCATCCGGCTGTCTTCGAAGCGACCTCGGCGGTGATGCGGAGGCCGCGTGGAGAGCGGCGGCTGCTGCGTAGCCCCGGCGACCCTCACCATCGGCGCACCGCCCGCCTGCGCCGGCGGCTGCGGAACCGAGCCCGGCACCAAGGCCGGCTTGGCGGGGACCGAAACAGGGGACCGGTCCCTGCCACGCTCCGTCCTATCCGCCTACTACCTCACGCCGATCACCAGCTGGAGCATCTTCTGCTACACCTCGCGGTTGTGTGAGGGGAGTTCGGCGTACGGGCTGCTCGAGGGACGGGCTGCTCCGAAGCGACCGTAGCGGCGACCTCAGAACAGACCGAGCTTCTTCGGGGAGTAGCTGACGAGCACGTTCTTCACCGACTGGTAGTGCTCCAGCACCATCTTGTGGGTCTCCCGGCCGATGCCGGACTGCTTCATCCCGCCGAAAGCAGAATGTGCGGAGTTTGATGAAACTCCGTAACGCGGGCAGGAGGCTGACCAGGCATGATGACGGACGTGGAATGAATTCAACACTGGCTGCAACAGGCGCCCGTCCTCGACGTGACGGTCCTGGAGCGGATCGCGGAGCACTTGGATGACGAGGACGGCGACTGAACCGTGCGGCGTTTGATCCCCAATCAACGCGACATTCCGCCGTGATGTGAGCACGTTCCGCGCCCAGTTGATCCAGATATCCAGCCGTCAGCACACACGGTGCCTCCCAGACGAGGCGGCGCCGTGGGAGGGGGGCTCCAGGTTGGTGCGGGCGGGGGAACGAGGGTATTGGCCCAGCAGTTCCCGGGCTGCCCGATCCACCACCTCTGTGGCGTTCCCGAAGGGCACGTTCCGTAGGGCGTTCCAGCAAGCACCAGGCCCTTGCGGATGAACAGCTCCACGGCAGCATCAAGAGCGGGCGGGTGGTCGCTGGGCGGCGCCGCTGAAGGCGTGGAAGTCGGGGTCCTCGCGTAGGCCTCGGGACTACTGTGTGAATCCGCCGCGTAGTCGGAGACCCCCCGCTCCTCAGCGGGTTTCTGACTCGATGGCGTGTGTTCCGATGCCACGATGCCACCTACCGCAACCGCCAGCAGAAACCCCCAGCTCGCCAGGAGTCCCCAGCGTGCTACACCATGCGGTTGCAGGGGCGCTGACACCTCGTGAACGGGTCCTACCAGGGGCTCCGACCTCGTGGTGAGCGAGAGCTGCCCATTCTGCCTTCGAGAATCAGGGCGAGGAACCCGTCGGGCAGAAGGGTCTCGCCGATATACGCCATCAGCGCCTCGCACCCAACCTTCGCCGGGCAGTGTGCCCCACTCCTTGCTCATGTCCCCCCTCATGAATGGTCCCCGACCGCCTCTTGAACGGGCGGGCGCCATTCAACAGCGTGTTGAGGCCGTGCGCGACACGTGCAGACCTATCGCCCGGGTCAGAGCCCCATCAGTGCGGCCAGCCCCTGGCCCCTTGGGGATGTCCAGTCGACCGCCAGTTCGGAGGTGATCTGTGCCGTCGAGGTGATCACGGCGCAGGCCTGCTCCATGGGACGTAGCGCGGCGTCGTCGCCGATCTTGGTGAAGGAAGCCGACGCGTCGGTGACCACCTGCACTTCGTACCCCTCGTCGTGCATCGCGTTGACGATTCCGGTGCTTTTGATCCGGTAGGCGACTGCCTTTGGTGCGATCTCTTCGAGTTCCGGTACCAGAGGCCCCTGCCTGCGGTCCTCCTGGCTGGAGGTCAGTACCAGCGGCATGCCGACGGCGGTGGCGATCTTGGCCAGGTTGAGAGCGCTCTTCTCCACATGCTCGACGTCGTGCGAGTGCGTCCAGGACATCGTGCCGGTCTGGTGGTCGATCAGCAGCATCGCTGCGTTGTCCGCAGTGAACGCCTTGCTGTGCGTCGTTCCCGTCCTCTCCTGATGGTCGCTGCGCTGCCTTGGTTCCGGTTAGCCGTCGGTGCGGGGGGCGTCTTGCCGAACACCGGGCCGCCGGACGTTGCTCGTCCTACCGGGGGAGCGCTCGGCTGGCTCGGGGACGTGGTCGGTGGCCCAGCTGGCCAGGATGCGCAGCGCGTCTTCGGAGTCGCTGCCCGGCTCGGCGCCGTAGGCGAACAGGATGAGGCCGTCGGCGGGCAGGTCGAGGGATTCGTAGGCGAGGTGAAGGGTGCCGACCACGGGGTGGTGGATGGCTTTGGCGCCCTGGTGGTACTGGCGGACGTCGTGGCCGGCCCAACGGGTACGGAAATCGTCACTGCGGGTGGACAGCTCACCGATGAGGTCGGTGAGGTCCTTGTCGTAGGGGTCGCGGCCGGCCTGGGCGTGCAGGAGAGCGACCAGGTTGTCGGCGGCGCTTTCCCAGTCGCCCCAGAACTGGCGGGAGCGGGGGTCCAGGAATATGAACCGGCCATGGTTGGGGGTGGCTCCCCCGGCAGCTTCGATCATGGGGGCGTACAGGGCACGGCCGAGGCTGTTGGCGGCCAGGACGTCACCACGGCCGTTCAGGACGAACGCCGGGCAGGCCATCGAGTCCAGCAGACGCTGCAGGTTCGGCCGCACCGACGCGGCGGCCGCCCGGCGCCGGCGTCGACGTCCCGGACCGGCGGCGCGGGCAAGATCCTCCAGATGGATGCGGTCGTCCTCACTCAGCCGCAGCGCCCGAGCGAGGGCGTCAAGGACCTGGTCCGACACTCCGGACAGGTCACCGCGCTCCAGCCGCGCGTAGTACTCGACGCTGACCCCGGCGAGCTGCGCGACCTCGGCGCGCCGCAGTCCCGGCACCCGACGAGGGCCATGAGCGGGCAGCCCCACCTGCTGCGGGCTGATCCTGGCGCGGCGGGAGGTCAGAAACTCCCGGGTCTCGGCTGCATTGTCCACGGTTTCCAGATTAGGGCGACATCTCGGAGCCATCCCGGAAGGAGGGGTGCCCTGCCAGTACACCTTTCACCAGTGGCTTCTCCCCAGCCCGAAAGTTACGTTCATATAAGACGAAGGAAATACCAGACGATCTCAATACGAAACAGAAAGAGAAAGAGATTCTGTCATGGCGGATATTTCGGAGATGGTCAAGGGTCTGGCGAAGGGCCTCAGCAGCCCGGTGCGCGCGCCGATCCTGCACACGCCGGACGAGTACGGGATGGCGTACGAGGACGTCACGTTCCCGTCCCTGGATGGCACCCCGCTGGAGGCGTGGTGGATCCCCTGCCCGGGCTCGGACAAGCTGATCATCGCCAACCACCCGATGCCCATGAACCGCTACGGCTTCCCCTCGCACCTGCCCCCCTGGCAGTTCGTCCCGGGCAACACCATCGAGGTCAACTACATGCGGGAGTACCAGCACCTGCATGAGGCCGGTTACAACGTGCTGACCTACGACGCACGCAACCACGGCCAGAGCGGCGACGCCAACGGCTTCATCTTCACCTGGGGCCGGTTCGAGTCCCGCGACGTGGCCGGCTCGCTGCGGTACGTCAGATCCCGCCCCGACGCGGCCGCCATGAAGGTGGGCCTGCTCAGCCGCTGCATGGGTGCCAACGCCACGTTCATGGCGATGACCCGGCACCCGGAGCTCTTCGCGGACGTGCACGCCCTGGTCGCCATCCAGCCGATCTCGATGCGCGCGATGGTCGAGCGCAACCTGGAGGCGATGGGGATCGCGGACCAGTTCGAGGCCGTGGACCGGGAGGTGCGACTGAACCTCAGCTTCACCATCGACGAGGTGTCGCCGATCGAGTACGCGAAGAACTGCCAGGTGCCCACCTTCATCACCCAGGTGCATGACGACGCACTGACCAAGCCCTCCGACGTGCAGGCGATCTTCGACGCCGTCCCCGTCGGCGACAAGAAGCTGTTCTGGATCGAGGGCAGCACCCGGCGCTGGGACGGCTACAACTACTTCTCCGAGCACCCCGAGCAGCTGGTTGAGTGGTTCGACAAGCACGTGAACTGAAACCCGTGTCACCCTCGGGCCGCCCGAACGGCCCGAGGGTGACGCACAACGGCGCAAGTCTCCACCGCTGCTACAGCAGCGACGCAAACATCCCGGTTTCACGCGTCTCGTCTGCAGCCCTCACGAGGCCCCTCGAGGCGGGGTCAGACGGCTTGGCCGAGGTCGGCGGCGACGCCCAGCCTGCACATCACCGCAGAGGTCTTCTTGTCCCACCCCAACGCCCGGCTGACCGTCCACGGCAGACGGCTCCTCGTCGACCGAGTCCGAGCCGGCAGGCCCGTCGCCCACGTGGCCGACGAGATGGGCATCTCCCGCGCTACAGCCCACAAGTGGGCCCGCCGCTGGAAAGCCGAAGGCGACGCTGGCCTGCGCGACCGCTCCAGTCAGCCACGGACCACTCCCCACCGCATCCTTCAACAACCCTGCGGGTCAATACATCTAGGCTGCCTCGTCGAAGCCGCTCAGAAGAGGCCAAGCCGCTTCGGGGAGTAGCTGACCAGGATGTTCTTCGTCTGCTGGTAGTGGTCCAGCATCATCTTGTGGGTCTCGCGGCCGATGCCCGACTGCTTGTAGCCGCCGAAGGCCGCGTGGGCCGGGTAGGCGTGGTAGCAGTTCGTCCACACGCGGCCCGCCTGGATGGCGCGGCCCGCGCGGTAGGCGGTGTTGATGTCGCGCGTCCACACGCCCGCGCCCAGGCCGTACGCCGTGTCGTTCGCGATGCGGATCGCGTCCTCGAAGTCCTGGAAGGAGGTCACCGACACCACCGGGCCGAAGATCTCCTCCTGGAAGATCCGCATGCGGTTGTCGCCCTCGAAGATCGTCGGCTGGACGTAGTAGCCGCCCGCGAGTTCACCGTCGTGGCGGACCTGCTGTCCGCCCGTGAGGATCTTCGCGCCCTCCTTCTGGCCGATCTCCAGGTACGAGAGGATCTTCCTGAGCTGCTCGTCCGAGGCCTGGGCGCCGATCATCGTCTCCGTGTCGAGCGGGTGGCCGGGCACGATCAGCTCGGTGCGGGCCACCGCCGCGTCGAGGAAGTCCCCGTAGCGGCCCCGTTCGATCAGGGCCCGCGACGGGCACGTGCACACTTCTCCCTGGTTGAGGGCGAACATCGTGAACCCCTCCAGCGCCTTGTCGCGCAGGTCGTCGTCCACGGCCCAGACGTCGTCGAAGAAGATGTTGGGGCTCTTGCCGCCGAGTTCGAGGGTCACCGGCTTCAGGTGCTCCGCCGCGTACTGCATGATCAGGCGGCCGGTGGCGGTCTCCCCGGTGAAGGCGATCTTGGCGACCCGCGGGCTGGAGGCGAGCGGCTTGCCCGCCTCCTCGCCGAAGCCGTTGACGATGTTCAGCACCCCCGGCGGCAGCAGGTCCGCGACCAGGCTCAGCCAGAAGTGCACCGAGGCCGGGGTCTGCTCGGCCGGCTTGAGCACCACCGCGTTGCCCGCCGCCAGGGCCGGGGCCAGCTTCCACACCGCCATCAGGATCGGGAAGTTCCACGGGATGATCTGCGCGACCACGCCCAGCGGCTCGTGGAAGTGGTAGGCGACCGTGTCGTCGTCCACCTCGCTCAGCGCGCCCTCCTGCGCGCGCAGCGCCCCGGCGAAGTAGCGGAAGTGGTCGATCGCGAGCGGGATGTCCGCGGCGAGCGTCTCGCGCACCGGCTTGCCGTTCTCCCAGCTCTCCGCGACCGCGAGGCGTTCGAGGTTCTCCTCCATCCGGTCGGCCATGCGGAGCAGGACCGCGGCCCGCTCGGCGGCCGGCACCCGGCCCCAGGCGGGCGCCGCCGCGTGCGCCGCGTCGAGGGCGCGCTCCACGTCCTCGGCCGTGCCGCGGGCGATCTCGGTGAACGGCTGTCCGTTGACGGGGGAGGGGTTCTCGAAGTAGCGGCCGCGGGCGGGCGGTACGTACGCGCCCCCGATCCAGTGGTCGTAGCGGGACGCGTACGACACGATCGAGCCCTCGGTGCCGGGTGCCGCGTAACGGGTCATGCCAGACTCCTCCCGGTGACGGCGCCGCCCGTCCCTGGCCGGCGCTCGCCGTGAGGCTAGGGACCCGTACGTTGCGCCCACGTTGCAGCCGTCCGGCAGCCGGAGGGGTACGGCGGGCCGGGCGACCGGCGGGCGGTCCCGGCCGGCCGCGCAGCACGGCGTCGAGGAGGCGACCGGCGGGCGGTCCCGGTCAGCCGCGCAGCTCGGCGTCGAGGCCGTGCACGCGGGCCAGCGCCGAGGCCCGGCGCTCCGGCGGCAGGGCGCTCGCGAGGGCCCGCCAGACCTCCTGGTCCTCCTCGCCCCACGGGCTGTACGCCCACTCGGCGAGCAGCCCGGGATCCGCGCGGGCGATCAGCCCGGCCCGCAGCTGGTCCGCCAGCCGTCCGCGCAGCCGTACGATCTCCGGCGCGGTGGACGAGGGCAGCAGCGGGCCCGGATAGCCGGCCAGGGCGGCCGAGGTCGCGCCGACCGCCAACTGCCGGGCCACCGCCCCGAAATCGGTCTCCACCGCGGTCCCCAGCCGGTACGGGCGGGACCGCAGCACACCCGGGCCGAGCAGGGCGCGCAGCCGCGAGAGTTCCGCGCGCAGGGTCACCGGCGACACCGACTCGTCCTCGTACAGCCCGATCAGCAGCTCCTCCCCGGACAGCCCGCCCGGATGGCGCGCGAGGAGGACGAGGATCTCGCTGTGCCGGCGGCCCAGGCGGAGCCGGCGCCCGCCGGAGACGAACACCGCCTCGTCCCGCCCGAGCGCGAACAGCCCGTCCGCGGCGGCCGGTCCGGGATCCTGGAGCGCCAGCTGCGACTCCGCCGCCCGGGCCACGGCCCGTACGAAGGCCAGCGAGTGCGGGTGCGCCAGCCCGGCGCCGCCGGTCACGTCCACCGCGCCGAGCAGCCGTCCCGTGCGCGGATGGTGCACGGGGGCCGCCGCACAGGTCCACGGGTGCACGCGGCGGCTGAAGTGCTCGGCGCCGATGACCTGCACGGGCCGCTCCTCGGCCAGTGCGGTACCCGGCGCGTTCGTGCCCATGGCCGACTCCGCCCACCGGGCCCCCGGCACGAAGCCCAGGCCGTCGGCCCGCCGCCGGGTCTGCGCGTGCCCCTCCACCCACAGCAGCCGGCCCTGCGCGTCGCACACCGCGAGCAGGTGCTCGCCCCCGGCCGCGAAGGCACCGACCAGCTCGCGGAACAGGGGCATCACCGGGGCGAGGGGGTGGTGCTCCCGGTAGGTGCGGAGCTCGCCGTCGGACACGTCCACCCGGGCCGTGCACTCCGGGCTCAGCCGGGCCCGCGCACACCGCCGCCAGGAGGCCGCCACCACCGGCCGCACCGGCGCCTCCACCCGCCCTTCGCGCGTGAACGCGCGGTGCGCCCGGCGCAGCTGGCTCTGCCGCTCGTCGGGATCCGCCCCGGCGGGGAGGGCCACCCACGGATCGCCGGGACCGGCCCCCGCGCCCGTCTCCGCTCCGGCCAACTCGCCCTCCCCGAGGTCGGCGTGACGAGCCCCCATCGTCGCCCCGCCCGCCGGTGCCGACAACCGTGCCTCCGGTCAGCCGGACGCCGGGACGGAACCCGCCCGTCCGCCCCGCTGCCCGCCCGCGCCGGGTCCGCGGCCTGTGGCAACCCTCCCGCTTCCGCGCCCGGGTGGCGGGCCCGCGTGGTCCGGCGCGTGCTCCGGGCGTGCCGGGTGGAACCCGGTGCTCCGGTCGCGCCCGCCCGTCGCCCGGAGCTGCGGCGTGCGCGCCGGACACCGCCGGTGCCGACAATCGGGCAGCCAGGCAGCCGGGCAGCCAGGCAGCCGGGCACCGCCCGTCCGGCCTGCTGCCCGTCCCTGCCGGTCCACGGCGTGTCGCCACCCACCATCCGCCGGGAGGCGGGCCCGCGGTGTCGGGCGCGTGCCCGGGCGCGCCGGGCGGAATCCCGCGCTCCGGGCGCGCGAGGGTCGGAAGGGCCCGCGCCGGACGCACGCGGGCCGTCGCCCGGAGCGGTGGATGTGCGGCGCCGGGCGCCGCCGGGCAGGCAGGGGTGTCGGCGGACCCCGGGCCGGCTGCCGTCCGCGCTCACTCCGCCTCGGCGGCGGTCGCGGCCGCCCAGGCCGCTGCCGGACCGGTCTCGGCCGGGCCCGCGGGCTCCCAGTGGCCGGACTCGTTCCGGTACGGCCACCAGCGGCCCCGGCGGTCCAGGCGGAGCTGGGCCGAACCGTCCGCCGCCGTCCAGTGGTTGCCGGACTGGTGGAGCTCCGGCCGTTCCCCGACCCCGTCTCCGTCCCCGTACCCGTCCCCCTCCTCGTCCCGGTGCTCGTCCCCCTCCTCGTCCTCCCAGGCGCCGGCCAGCGCCGCCCGGGCGCGGGCGGCCGCCTCCCCTTCCGGCTGCCACTGCTCCTCCAGTACGGCCACCGCCGCGGCCCCGCCCAGCCGCCAGGCCCGCACGGCCCGGGCCAGCCCCGCGCGGTCGCGGCCGCTCGCCGCCGCCAGCCGGGCCCGTACCCGTACGTCCTCCGCCACGGCCGCCAGCCGCAGCAGGTCCTCCTCCCGGGTGGGTGCCGGGGCCCGCGGATCCTCCGCGTGGCCCGGGGACACGGCCCGGGCCAGGAAGCGGTGCGCCGCCTCGGCCGCCGCCTCCGCCAGGAACTCCACCGCCCCGGGGTCGAGGCCCTCGCCCGGCTCCGCCTCCACGTCCAGCACGGGCGGCTGCCCCGGGACCGCCGGGACCTGCGGCGGCGGGGGCAGCGGCGGCAGGATCTGCCAGGTGGCGAACGCCTCCGCCGCGTCCACTCCCGCCGCCCCGGCTCTTCCGCCCGCCCCCTCCGCAGGTTCCGCGTCCCCCGGCCGCGATCCGCCCGCGGCGGCCGCGCTGCGCGCCTGGAGGGCGTCGAGGACCTCGTGCTCCCCGCGGCCGCGCAGCAGGAGCAGCAGGAACGGGTCCTGGTCCAGCAGGCGCGCCAGCTGGTAGCAGAGGGCGGCCGTGTGCGCGCAGTGGTCCCATTCCCCGCATCCGCACCGCGGATCCAAGTCGCCCGTGCCGGGCAGGAGTTCCACCCCGGCGGCCGCCGCGTCCTGAGCCAGCTCCGGCGGCACCTCCCGGTCGAGCAGCGCCGCGATGTGCCCCGCCTCGGCAGCCGCCAGGCCGAGGAAGCGGTCCCACTCGCCCGGCGAGAACCGCGGGAGCAGCACGTCCGTACGCAGCCGGGTGCCGTCCGGGTCGGTCACCACCGCGGTCAGTCGGCCCGGCCGCACCGACACCGCCCCGACCGCGCCGCCGCGCGCGTACCGGCGGCCCCGCTTCAGCTGTTCCCCGTCCAGCGCACCGTCCTCCAGCGCCCGGAGCCAGGCCTGCCCCCACCAGGTGCTCGTGAACCCGCGCCCGCGGGCGGGCGGCAGCGCGGCGAAGGTCCGCTCCGGAGCGGCCGGAGTGCCCGGAGCGGCCCCGGCGGTCGGACCCGCCGCGGCGCCGCCGTCCGCCGCGTACCGGCGCCCCGCGCCTTCCGCCCCGTTCCCGTTCCGGTTCCCGTTCCCGTTCCCGTTCCCGTCACCGATCACCGTGCGTCCCCCCGCAGCTCCACGAGCTCCGCCAGCTCCTGGTCGGTCAGTTCCGTCAGCGCGCTCTCGCCGCCCCTCAGCACCGACGCGGCCAGCGCCCGCTTGCGGGCCAGCAGCCCGGCGATCCGGTCCTCCACCGTCCCCTCGGCGATCAGCCGGTGCACCTGCACGGGCCGGGTCTGCCCGATCCGGTGGGCCCGGTCGGTGGCCTGGTCCTCGACCGCCGGGTTCCACCACCGGTCGAAGTGGACGACGTGCCCCGCCCTGGTCAGGTTCAGCCCGGTGCCCGCCGCCTTCAGCGAGAGCAGGAAGACCGGGGCCGCGCCCGCCTGGAAGGCGTCCACCATCTCCGCCCGGCGGGCGAGCGGGGTGGCCCCGTGCAGGAGGAGGGTGCCCACGCCCCGGGCCGCCAGATGGCGTTCGACGAGCCGCGCCATGGCCACGTACTGCGTGAAGACGAGCACGGACCCCTCCTCGGCGAGGATCGTGCCGAGCAGTTCGTCGAACAGCTCCAGCTTCCCGGACCGCCCCGCCAGCCGCGGCCGCTCCTCCCGCAGGTACTGCGCCGGGTGGTTGCAGATCTGCTTGAGCGAGGTCAGGAGCTTCACCACCAGCCCCCGCCGTTCGAAGCCGTCCGCGGCGGCGATCTCGGCGAGCGTCTCCCGCACCACGGCCTCGTAGAGCACCACCTGCTCCGCCGTCAGCGCGACCGGGTGGTCGGTCTCCGTCTTCGGCGGCAGCTCCGGCGCGATCCCCGGATCGGACTTGCGCCGCCGCAGCACGAACGGGCGTACCAGCGCGGCCAGCCGCTCCGCCGCCCGGGGATCCGCCCCGCCCTCCACGGCCGACGCGTAGCGGGAGCGGAAGGCGGACTGCCGGCCGAGCAGTCCGGGAGTGGTCCAGTCGAGTACGGCCCACAGGTCGGACAGGCTGTTCTCCACCGGCGTGCCGGTCAGCGCCACCCTGGCCCGCGAACCGATGGTCCGCAGCGCCCGCGCCGTGCCCGAGCGCGGGTTCTTCACGTGCTGCGCCTCGTCGGCCACCACCAGCCCCCACGGGATGCCCGCGAGATGCGCCGCGTCCACGCGCATGGTGGCGTACGTGGTCAGGACGAACGCGTCCCGCTCCGGGGCTGCCGGGAGCCGGCGCCCCGAGCCGTGGTGGCGGTGGACGGCCGTGCCCGGGGCGAACCTCTCGATCTCCCGCTCCCAGTTCGCCAGGAGCGAGGCCGGGCACACGACGAGGGTCGGCCCCGAGGCGGCCGGGTCCTGCTGCCGGTGCAAGTGCAGGGCGATCAGGGTGACCGTCTTGCCGAGCCCCATGTCGTCGGCGAGGACGCAGCCCAGCCCGAGCGCGGTGGTCCGGGCCAGCCAGTCCAGCCCGCGGAGCTGGTAGTCGCGCAGGGTGGCGGTGAGCCCCGGGTGCGCGGGCACCGGGCGGGCGCCCGGGCGTTCGGGATCGGCCAGCTGCGCCCGCAGCCGCTCCAGCCCGCCATCGGCCGTCACCGCGACCCGTACGCCGTCCACCTCGGCCGATCCGGTCAGTACGGCGGCCAGGCCGTCGACCGGGGCGATCTTGCGGTCCTGCCGGGCCAGGGCGCGCCGGGCGGCCCGGGGGTCGATCAGCACCCACCGGTCCCGCAGCCGGACGAGGGGGCGCTTGGCCCCGGCCAGCCGGTCGAGGTCGGCACGGGAGAGCGGCTCGCCGCCGAGGGCGAAGCGCCAGTCGAAGGCGAGCACGGAGTCGGGGGCGAGGAAGCCGTACGCGGGCCCGTCCCCGCCGTGCCCCTCGGAGGGGGCGCCGTCCCCTCCTGCGCGGGGGCCGGTGCGGTGCGGCAGGGCGACCACCGCGCGGGCGGTGAGCTCGCGGGCGAACCGCCGGGGCCAGTGGACCTGCACCCCCTCGGCGGCGAGGGCCCCGGCGGCCGCGCCGAGCAGCTCCGTGACCTCCTCGTCGGCGAGGTCCACCGCATCGGGCACGGCGGCGGTGAGCAGCGGGGACAGCGGGGGCCACACGCGGGCCGCCCGGCGGAGGGCGAGCAGTGCGTCCATCCGCGCCTGCGCGCCCAGCACCTGCGCGCCCAGCGCCTCCGTGCCGGGCGGCTCCGTGCCGCCGGGCGCGGCGGGGCCGGCTCCCTGCCAGACCGCGGCCGCATCGGCCACCGCCGAAGGGTCGGCGAGGCTGTGCACCTGCAGCACCGCACGGAAGGCCGGCCGGTACGCGTCCTCGCCCGGCGCGGCAGCCTCCTCCGGCAGGCCGGACACCTCGATCCGGAGGGAGATGCGGACCCCCGCGTCGTGGGCCGCGGCCACGTCCGCCGCCCATGCCCGGTGTGCGGGATGGCGCTGCGGCTCCTCACCGGCAAAGGCGGGACCGCCGGCCGCGGCCACCGCGGCGGGAGAGCGTGGCAGGGTGTCGGCGACCGCGTCCAGGAAGGCGCGCAGCAGCCGTACGGGGTCGGGCAGCCGGCCGGGAACGGGGCCGGGCAGGGGTACGCAGTGCGCGTCGGGCGGCATCGCCGCGGCCAGGTCGCGCACCTGCTGCAGGTCGTCGGCGTCGAGCGGCCCGGCCCGCCAGGAGTCGTGGCCTGTGGCCGTCAGCCCGGGCAGGAGCAGCCCGCGGGCCGTGAACCCGAGGGCCAGCAGGGCGGCCGCGCCCCAGAAGGCCGGGCTGGACCGGGCCAGGCCGGGGTCGGACAGGGCGGCCGCCCGTACCCGGGTGAGCAGCGGGAGGGCCTCGCGGACCGGGAGGGTCAGGGCGGACACCTCTGCGGTCTCCAGGGCCGGGGTGAGGACGGTCAGTTCCTCGGTGCGCGCGCCGCCGCCCAGGTTGCCGGCGGAGGGTTCGAACACCTCGCCGTCCGGGTCCCAGAAGGCGATCCTGCCGGTACGGGCGGGGTCGCCGGGCAAGAAGACGGCGGAGCAGTGGATGAGGCCGGAGATCTCGTGGTGGAGCACGCTTTCCTCGGATTCGGCTACTGGTCCCCGGGGGCGCCGGGGCGGCCGAGGGTACCTGAGGGCCCCGGCGCGGCGGGAACGGCACGACGGCGCCGCGCGTTGAGGAGGACAGGAGGCGGGCAGGCAGAGCGGGCCCGCCGACGTGCGGAAGGGAAGGCCTCGATGTCGACACGCGCGAAGGTGGCCACCGCCGGTGTGGTGGCGGCGATCGTCCTGTTCTGGGCGGTCGGGTTCTGGCCCGGCCTGCTGGTGCTGATCGGCGTGCCGACAGCCGCGTACCTGCTGCTCGACCCTTCGCAGCGCCGTCGGGTGAAGGGGCTTTCGCGCAGGCAGATAGGCAGGTGACCGGGTGGGCGCCCGCCTTGGATGATCATACAGAGGCCGGTCGCGGGCCGCTTGCAATGCTCACGTAGGGTCGGCCTCCCGGTCCGGCCGGGCCGGTGGCACACACGGGGAGGATTCCGCGCGATGAGCGGTTGCGTCACGGCGGTCAGCAGCAACGGCACCTACAGCTTCACCAAGCCCAACCGGGAGAGCATCACCCTGCTCGAAGGGCTCGGTGTCGAAGGCGACGTGCACGCGGGGGTGACGGTCAAGCACCGCTCCCGGGTGGCGCAGGACCCGACGCGGCCGAACCTGCGGCAGGTCCACCTCATCCACCAGGAGCTGTTCGACGAGGTCGCCCGGGCGGGCTTCGGAGTCGGGCCCGGCCAGCTGGGGGAGAACGTGACGACGAGCGGCATCGACCTGCTCGGCCTGTCCACGGGCACCCTGCTCCACCTCGGCGAGGAGGCCGTCGTCGAGGTGACGGGGCTGCGCAACCCCTGCCTGCAGATCGACGCCTTCCAGGACGGCCTGCTCAAGCAGGTCGTCGGGCGGGACGAGACGGGGGAGATCGTCCGCAGGTGCGGAATCATGGGCGTGGTGCGCCGGGGCGGCGTGGTCCGCCCCGGGGACGCGATCACCGCCGTGGCGCCGGAGGGTCCGCACGTACCGCTGGAGCGGGTCTGAGCCGAGCCGGGCCGCGACCACGGCCGGGGGCACGCGGCGAGCCGTCCGACCGGGGCCGGGACCCCGGCCGGGGGCGCCCGCGGTCCCTGGGCTCCGACCGTGGCCGGGGGCCCGGGGTGCTGGCCGCGGCCAAGGGCGCCCGGTCCCGGACGGGTTTCTGAGTGTCGGCCGGTCACGGGTGCCGGATGCCGGGTCCCGGACGGGTTCCGAGTGTCGGCCGGTGCCGGGTCCCGGCCGGTTGCCAGGGGACCTGGAGCCCTGGCCGTTGTCATGATCCCCGGGCCCCCGGCCACGGCCACGGTCCCGGATCGGTATCCCGGCGCCGGTCCTGGCCACGGCCTCGGGATCCCGGGACCGGTCCTGGCCACGGCCTCGGGATCCCGGTCCCGGCCCCGCTTGGTGTCCCGCTACCGGTCCTGGCCTCGGCCTCGGCCTGGGGGATCCCGGTCCCAGTCCCGGCCACGGTCCCGGCCACCCTCCAGGCCTCGGTCTCCCGGCGCCGGTCCTGGCCACGGCCGCGGCTCGGTGTCCCGGTACCGGTCCTGGCCACGACCACGGTCCCGGCCTCGGTGTCCCGCTACCGGTCCTGGCCTCGGCCTCGGCCTGGGGGATCCCGGTCCCAGTCCCGGCCACGGTCCCGGCCACCCTCCCGGGCTCGGTGTCCCGGCGGCGGTCCCGGCCACGGCTGCGGCTCGGTGTCCCGGCGCCGGTCCTGGCCACGACCACGGTCCCGGCCTCGGTGTCCCGCTACCGGTCCTGGCCTCGGCCTCGGCCTGGGGGATCCCGGTCCCGGCCACGGTCCCGGCCTCGGGGTCCCGGTCGGGGCCGGTGCAGGGCTGCCGGGTGCCGTCAGCGCGTCCCCGGTGCCCCGGTCAGGACGGGCGGACGGCGATCTTGTCCAAGGATTCCAGCAGGCCCGGGAGTTCGGGCCCGCGGCCGACCGGCCGGACCTGCCCCGGCTCCTCGTCCAGCAGCACGAAGGCCATGTCGTCCGTCCGGGCCACCATCGACCAGCCCGGTCCGTCCACCCGCAGGGTGCGCGCCTCCCCGGAGGCGAAGGCGGACCGGATCCGGCCGGGCGGCGGCGGGTTCCGCGTGTACGCGCGGGCCTCGTCCAGCACCCGGCGCACGCCCGGGTGGCCGGGCCCGCCGGTGCCCGCCGCGGGACCGGTGCCCGAGCCAGCCGCGCTGCCGTCGCCCGCGCCACCGCCGGCCGCGCCACCGTCCTCCGCGCCACCGCCGGCCGTGGCGCCCTCGTCGCCCGAAGCCTCCGCCCCGGGAGCGACGTACTGCTCCCGCCAGGCCTCCCACTGCTGGGCGATCTCGTCCGCACCCATGCGCCGCTGCGCCGGTCCCCACACGTCCGCCCGCGGCGGTGCGAGCGGCACCCGGCCGGTGCCGTCCGCCCCCTGCTCCGGGTCGTGCGGCTCGGGCACCCCCGGCGCGGCCACGGCCAGGTCCAGCGGCCAGCCCGCCAGCGAGGCCACGACCGTCCGGTCGTCCGGCGAGAGGTCGTACTCCATCCCGCAGTCCCACGAGGCGATGGCGACCGCGACCAGCGACACGTCGTCGATCACGACGGTCCAGCGCGCGCCCTGCTCGTCCTGCCCGAGGACCAGCCCGTAGCCGTCCGCGTGCGGCTCCAGCCCCAGGGACCGGCAGGCCTCGGGGTAGTCGTCGCCGAACACGCTCGGGAACTGTGCGGGCGTGAGGAGCTGGGCCGACAGCACGTAGAGCGAGCCCTCCTCCTCGCCGCCCGCGCCGCCGGCGTCGTCCGCGGCGGTCCCCGTCGCCGTGCCGCCCGCGGCGGCGTCCTCGTCGGTCCCGGTCACGTGCCCTCCCATTGCTGTTCGTCGGCGCACCCTAACCAGTGGGTAACCATGCCGTCGAGAGGTGACCGGGAGGCTTTTCCGCAGCACCGGCCCGCCGGCCCGCCGCGGCCGCCCCGGCCCGCCCCAAGCCCCCGACGTGCACATAGAGTTGGCCTTCCGCCACAGAAGGGACACGCGGTGACGCGCTACGACCGGCTCAAGGAGATCCTCCGGCTCGACCCGGAGGAGGACTTCCTCGCGATCTACCGGCTCACCGCGACGTACGAGTTCCCCTGGGACTACACCCGGGCCCTGGAGCTCGCCCTCTACCGGACCTACGCGGTGCCCTCCATCGGACGGCTGCTGGCCGAGACGGCCGAGTTCACCGACCGCACCCAGAAGCGCTACGACGACACCGCGCTGCTCCTCGACGGGGTGATCGAGCACGGCTTCGACAGCGACCAGGGGCGCACCGCGATCCGCCGGATCAACCAGATGCACCGCAGCTACGACATCACCAACGAGGACATGCGGTACGTCCTGTGCACGTTCGTCGTGATTCCGAAGCGCTGGATCGACGCCTACGGCTGGCGGAAGCTCTCCGGGCATGAACAGGCGGCCGCCGCCAAGTACTACGAGACCCTCGGCCGCCACCTGGGCATCACGGACATCCCGGGCTCCTTCGAGGAGTTCGAAACCTGCCTCGACCGCTACGAGGCGGCCCACTTCGGCTGGGACGAGGGCGGCCGCAAGGTCTCCGACGCCACCCTCGACCTCATGGCCTCCTGGTACCCGGCCCCGCTCGCCCCCGCCCTGCGCGCCGCCGCACTGGCCCTGCTCGACGAGCCGCTGCTGCGCACGTTCCGCTACGAGGACCCGCGGCCTGCCGTCCGCACCCTGGTCCGGGGCGCGCTGCGGCTGCGCGGCCGGGCGGTCCGCCTGCTGCCGCCGCGCCGCGCCCCGCACTACGCCCGCCAGAACCCGGAGATCAGGAGCTACCCGGGCGGCTACGCCCTGGCCGACCTCGGCAGCTTCCCGGTGCCGGGACGCGGTGGCTGCCCGGTCCCGCACGCGCGCGGGACCGGACGGCGGCCCACGGAAGGGGAGGACCCGGCGTAGCCGGACCTCAGCCCGCCCGTACCGCCAGCGCGAGGAAGCGCGCGTCCTCGTCGGCGTACGACTCCAGCTCCCAGCCCGCGGCGGCCAGCACCGGCCGGAGGTTCTCCTCGGCCCGCAGGTCGTCGGGGGTGATCTGGCGCCCCTGGCGGGCGGCCAGCGCCCGGCGCCCGATGGCGTGGAACAGGGCCAGGCGGCCCCCCGGGCGTACGACGCGGGCCAACTCGGCGAGGTCCCGCACCGGTTCGGCCAGGTGCGAGATGAGCCCGGCCCCGAACACGGCGTCGAGGGCGGCGTCGGGCAGCGGCAGCCGGGAGACGTCGCCGAGCACCAGCAGGGCGTCCCGGTCCCGTCCGGCCAGCGCCGCCTGTTCCAGCATCCCGGGGGTGAGGTCCAGTCCGATCACCGCGCCGCCCGGGCCGACCGCCTCGCGCAGGTGGGGGAGGGCCCGCCCGGTGCCGCAGCCGGCGTCGAGGACCCGGTCCCCGGGCCGCAGGCCCATCTCGGCGACCCCGATGGCGAACTTCGGCCCGTCGTCCGGGAACCTCGTGTCCCAGTCCGCCGCCCGGGATCCGAAGAACTCCTGGACTTGTGTGTGGTCTTCGCTCATGTGCCCATGATCCCTCACCGAGGTTCCACACATACCGTGTGCCCGTTGCCACTTGGTGTGATCGTGCATGAACGTATCTCTGTCATATTCCATCAGCTTTCGAAATGCGCCCCTTGTTCGCTCCCTCACCCGGACTAGCGTCCCGGGGCCATGGGACACCTGGACCACGCAGCCTTCGGCTGGCTCACCCCCGCGCTGTCATACGTGATGGCCTCCATCGGCGCCGCCCTCGGGCTGCGCTGCACCGTCCGCGCGCTCGCCGCCACCGGACGCTCCCGCCGCAACTGGCTGCTCACCGCCGCCTCGGCCATCGGGACCGGCATCTGGACCATGCACTTCGTGGCCATGCTCGGCTTCCGCGTCACCGGCACCGAGATCCACTACGACGTGCCGCTCACCATCCTCAGCCTCCTCGTCGCCATGGCCGTCGTGGGGGCCGGGGTCTTCGCGGTCGGGTACGGCAAGGACCGCGGGCGGGCCCTGGTGCTGGGCGGCCTCACCACCGGGCTCGGCGTGGCGAGCATGCACTACCTCGGCATGGCGGCCCTGCGGCTGCACGGTCGGGTCACGTACGCGCCGCTCGTCGTCGGACTCTCCGTCGCGATCGCGGTCATCGCCGCCACCGCAGCCCTCTGGGCGGCCCTGAACATCAAGTCGCCGGTCGCCGTGGCGGTCGCCTCCCTCGTGATGGGCGCCGCGGTGAGCAGCATGCACTACACCGGCATGATGGCGGTCGGCGTCGAGGTCGCCCCCTCCGACGGCGCCCTGCCCGGGGCCACCGCCATGCAGTTCATCTTCCCCCTGGCCGTCGGCCTGGGCTCCTACCTCTTCCTCACCTCCGCCTTCGTGGCCCTCTCCCCGACGGCGGACGAACGCGCCGCCTCCGCCACCGCACGGCTCCTCGGCGAACAGGCCGCGCCCGTGCACTGAATCCGGCGGCGGCCCCGGTCGCATGCCCCAGCCCGGGCCCCAGCCAGGGCCCCCGTCCGCGCCCGTGTCGTCCGCCCGCGGGCGAGGTGGTCGGCCCGGACCGGCCCGCGAGGTCTCCACACCCGCACCGATCGCACCCTTCGCACCAGCCGTACCACCCGTACCACCCGTACCGCCATCCGGAACGAGGAGCCCATGCGCACACCCCGCAGCACACCGGACGCCGACGCGTCCCGGCTGCCGGCGCCACCGGCGCGCGGCCGCCGGGCCCACGCCGGGCCGCCGGCCGAGGAGCACCCCGCCGCAGGAGCATGGGCCACCACCCGCGGTCCCGCACCGGACGCCTTCCCCCCGGACCCCTCCGGCGCGACCGCCTCCGGTACTCCCGCCTCCGGTACTCCCGCCTCCGGTACTCCCGCCTCCGGTACTCCCGCCTCCGGTACGGTCCCCGCCGGGGCGGCCCCGTACGGCACGGCCGCCCCGGCCCGCCGGTTCCGGCTGCGGCCCGGCACCGTCCGCGCGAAGATCGTCTCGCTGCTGATGGTGCCCGTGGTCTCCCTCCTCGCCCTGTGGGCCTTCGCCACCGTCAGCACCGCCCAGGACGTGGCCCGGCTCGCCCGCATCCAGCGCGTGGACGAGCAGATACGCATCCCCGTGGGCCGGGCCGTGACCGAACTCCAGGCCGAGCGCCGGGCGGCCGTCCGGTACCTGGCCGCTCCGGACGCCGGGCTCGCCGCCGCGTTCGCCGAGCAGGGCCGCCGTACCGACGCGGCCGTGGCCCGCCTCCGCCTGGGCGACCGGCACACCGTCGCGGACTCCGGGGACCAGCCGCCCGCGGTCGCGCAGAAGCTGCGGGAGTTCGTCGCCGCTGCAGAAACGCTTTCCCGGATGCGGTCCGGCATCGAGACCCGCAAGACCGGCCGGGACACCGCATTCGAGGCGTACACCGAGGTGGTCGGCGCCGCCTTCGGCGTCGGCGGCGTCCTGTCGGGCAGCACGGAAGGCGAGGGCGCGGCGCACGCCTCCGAAGCCCGCGTGCTGCTGGAATTCGCCCGCGCCGGAGAGCACCTCGCCCGCGAGGACGCCGTACTGGCCGGGCGGTCCGGCCGCACCGGGCTGAGCGCGGAGGACGTACGGCGCTTCACCGCGGCCGCCGAGAGCCGCCGCACGCTCACCGAGGCCGCCGCCGCGGACCTGCCGCCCGCCCGGCGCGCCCAGTGGCAGCGGACGGCCAAGGGCGCCGCGTACGCAGGCCTGACGGCGGCCGAGGACCGGCTGCTCGGCGCCTCGGGCGGGGCGGGCGGCCGGGCGGACCGTACCGTTCCGGCCGGGTGGGACACCGCGGCCGGGGAGGTCGCCACCGCGATGCGCGCCGTGCAGGACGCCGCCCGGAACGCCGCCGCGGACCGGACCGATCCGCTGGCCGAGGGCCTGGTCGGCGTGGCCGGGGCGGCCGTGCTCCTCGGACTGGCGGCCGTGGCCGCCTCGCTGTTCATCTCCGTGCGGATCGGCCGCGCCCTCGTCGTGGAACTCGTCTCGCTGCGCAACGGGGCCCTGGACATCGCCCACCGCAAACTCCCCGGCGCCATGGACCGGCTGCGCGCCGGACAGGACATCGACGTGGCCGCCGAGGCCCCCGCGGCCGCGCCTGCGGAGGACGAGATCGCGCAGGTCGGGGCGGCACTCGCCACCGTGCACCGGGCCGCGCTCAGCGCCGCCGTGGAACGCGCCGAACTCGCCAGCGGGGTGTCCGGGGTGTTCGTCAACCTGGCCCGCCGCAGCCAGGTCCTGGTCCACCGCCAGCTCACCCTGCTGGACTCGATGGAACGCCGCGCCGACGACCCGAACGAACTCGGCGACCTGTTCCGCCTCGACCACCTCACCACCCGCATGCGCCGCCACGCCGAGAGCCTGATCATCCTCTCCGGGGCCGCCCCCGGACGGGCCTGGAGGATGCCCGTCCCCCTCACCAACGTGGTGCGGGCGGCTGTTTCGGAGATCGAGGACTACCCGCGCGTGGAGGTGCGCCAGCTGGCCGAGGCCGGGGTGGCCGGGGCGGCCGTCGCCGACCTCACCCACCTGCTCGCCGAACTCATCGAGAACGCCGCCCAGTTCTCCCCGCCGCACACCAAGGTCCGGGTCAGCGGCGAGCCCGTCGGCAACGGCTACGTGCTCGAAGTGGAGGACCGCGGGCTGGGCATGGGGCGCGAGACCCTGGCCGAGGCCAACCGGCGCATCGAGCAGTCCGAAGCGCTCGACCTGTTCGACAGCGACCGGCTCGGACTGTTCGTGGTGAGCCGGCTCTCCGCGCGGCACGGGGTGAAGGTGCACCTGCGCACCTCTCCGTACGGGGGCACCACCGCCGTGGTGCTGCTGCCCACCGCCCTGCTCCAGGGAGCCCTGACGGCGGGCGGGCAGCGGGCTGCCGCCGGGATGCAGGCCGGGGCGGCGGCGGGGGCCGCTGCCGGGCCGGGTGATCCGCCGGCCGCGGGCGCCGGGGCGCGAGGGGCGACCGCCCCTGCTGCTGGGGCCGCCGAGCGGGGGTTCGCGCCGAGGGGCGTCGGGGCCCGGACCGGGTTCGGGGCAGGGGCCGGGGTCCGGCCCGCGGGCGGGTCCGGGCCCGGACCCGTCAGCCGGTCGGGGGAGGAGCAGAGCGAACTCCCGGGGCGGTCCGCCGCGGCGTCCCCGTTCCCGCATCTGCCGCCCCCGCACTCCCCCTCCTCTCCGACCGCTTCCCCCGCGCCGTCCCCGGAGGCGGCTCCGGTCCCGCCCGCGGCCGAGCAGCCCCCGGCCCCCGTGGCCACGCTCCGGCCCCGCGGTCCGGGGGGCCGTACCGTCCTGCGCGCCACCGGCCCCGTGCCGCTGCCCGCCGGCCAGGGCGGACCCCCCGCCGGGATCACCGAGCTCCCGCGCCGGGTCCGTCAGGCCAGCCTCGTACCGCAGTTGCGCGAGGCGCCGGCACAGGCCGCACCCGTATCCGCAGGGGCCGCTGCGCCCGCGTCGGAGCCGGACGGGCGGAGCCCCGAGGAGGCCCGGGACCGCATGGCGGCCTATCGCGCCGGCTGGGTCAGGGGCGCGGCCGACGCGGGCGGGAACGGCTCCGCGGCGGGCGCACACACCGAAGGCAGCGAAGGAGAGCAGTCGTGATCGAACACCAGAGGATCGACATGGACAGTGCACGGCGTTCCGGTGAGCTGGACTGGCTGCTGGACGACATGGTGGGCCGGGTGCGGGAGGTGCGGCACGCGGTGGTGCTGTC
Source organism: Streptomyces sp. NPDC030809 (assembly GCF_055572195.1). Lineage (NCBI taxonomy): Bacteria > Bacillati > Actinomycetota > Actinomycetes > Kitasatosporales > Streptomycetaceae > Streptomyces > Streptomyces sp. NPDC030809. The sequence continues at coordinate 405,140 of NZ_JBVIDV010000001.1, read as the reverse complement.
CAACGACGGCCTGGCGGTGGGTGCTTCGAGCGCCCTGAGCCGTGAGGACGCCGAGCACCTGGCCGCCGTGGCCTCCGGGTTCCACAGCCTGGCCAAGGGCGCAGGGCGGCACTTCCATGCGGGCGGGGTGCGCCAGACGATGGTGGAGATGGACGACGGGTTCCTGTTCGTCGCCGCCGCCGGGGACGGCTCCTGCCTGGCCGTGCTCAGCGCGGCCACCGCCGACATCGGCCTGATCGCCTACGAGATGGCGCGCCTGGTCAAGCGGGTCGGCGAACACCTCTACCAGCCCCCGCGGTTCGCCGCCCGGCCGCCCGCCGCGGGCTGAGGACGGCCCGGCACATGAGCGCGAACAGCAGGTACGGGCACGGCGACGCGCCGCACCGGTCACAGCAGCCGTACCAGCCGCAGGGACCTCACGGATCACCCCAGTCGCAGGGACCGCACGGACCGCACCAGCCGCACGGACCACATGGGTCGCACGGGTCGCACGGCCCGAACGGTCCCGCGGACGGCGACCGGCACGCCGGCCGCGCAGGCTCGGCCGCGGCCGAGGAGGCGAGCGGCGGGCGGTGGTTCGACGCCGAAGCGGGCCCGCTCGTCCGCCCGTACGCGATGACGGGCGGACGTACGAAGCCGGGCCCGAGCGGGGTCCGCTTCGACCTGATCGCCCTGGTGGTCGTGGACCCGGAGGGGGCCGACGGCGCGGCCGAGTCCCTGCTCGGGCCCGAACACCGGTCCCTGCTCGCGCTGTGCCGTGCCGAGACCCAGTCCGTGGCGGAGCTCTCCGCCGACGCGGACCTGCCGGTGGGCGTGGTCCGCGTGCTGCTCGGGGACCTGCTGGAGGCGGGCCACGTGCGGGTCAGCCGGCCGGTGCCCCCGGCACAGCTGCCGGACGAGCGGATTCTGCGGGAAGTCATCGAAGGATTGAGAGCGCTGTGATGGGACAGGACGGCGGGACGGGCGGCGAGGAGCTGGCGGCGCTCGCCCTGAAGATTCTGGTGGCCGGCGGCTTCGGGGTGGGCAAGACCACCCTCGTGGGTGCGGTCAGCGAGATCCGGCCGCTGCGCACGGAGGAACTCCTCAGCGAGGCGGGCGAGTCGGTCGACGACACGGGCGGGGTGGACCAGAAGACCACGACCACGGTCGCCATGGACTTCGGGCGGATCACCATCCGCTCCGGCCTGTCCCTCTACCTCTTCGGCACCCCCGGGCAGGACCGCTTCTGGTTCCTCTGGGACGAGCTGGCCCAAGGGGCGCTGGGGGCGGTGGTCCTCGCGGACACCCGGCGCCTGGAGGACTGCTTCCCGGCGGTCGACTACTTCGAGCACCGGCACATCCCCTTCGTCGTGGCCGTCAACTGCTTCGCCGGGGCTCGGACCTACGGTGCCCGCGAGGTCGCCCTGGCGCTGGACCTGGAGCAGGGCACCCCGGTGGTGCTGTGCGACGCCCGGGACAAGGACTCGGGGAAGGAGGTGCTGATCCGGTTGGTGGAGTACGCCGGACGGGTGCACACGGCCCGGCTGCTCGACTCCGTGGAGCCCCCGGCCGGAAAGGTGTGACCCGGCCGCCGGAGGGCCGGATTGTGCCTCTTGACGGCGGCCGGGCCGGTGGTGTGGTCGAACATGTGCCCGTCGGCGGGGGAGCGGAGGGTGGAGGGTGCGGCCCGCCGTGCGTGCCTACGCGGAGAGTCTGCCGGTTCGGGTGGTATGCGGGACGAGCGCCTCGCCAGTCCTCTTGAGTCATTCTCTTCACAGAGGGGCATCCTCCTTGCCCGAAAGCCGCTGGTGGGGAAGGCTGGCGGGACAAGACCGCGGGGCGGGGGCGACCGCGCGAAGGGGGAGGGCTACGGCATGGCGCTGGACAAGCAGCTCGACTGGCTGCTCGACGATCTGACGGAACGAGTCCACCAGGTGCGGCACGCGGTGGTGCTGTCGAACGACGGACTGGTGACCGGGGCCAGCAGCGGTCTCGAACGCGCGGACGCGGAGCACCTCGCAGCCGTCTCGGCCGGGCTGCAGAGCCTGGCCAAGGGATCAGGGATGCACTTCCGGGCCGGTCAGGTACGGCAGACGATGGTGGAGTACGACGAGGGCGTGCTCTTCGTGATGGCGGCCGGCGAGGGCAGCTCGCTGTGCGTGCTGAGTGCTGCCGAAGCGGATATCGGGCACGTGGCCTACGAGATGACCCTGCTGGTCAACCGGGTCGGCGAGCACCTGGGCGTGACCGAGCGGGAGCGCGGCGGGGCGTAGGGCGCCGGCGCCGGCCGGGCTGCCGCAGAGAGTTGTCCACAGGCCCCGGCGGGGTGTGGTCGCTCTGGGTTACGGTCCTCACACAGAGTCATCAGTGACATGGGTGGAGGAGGACTGTCATGTCGGTGAACACGGCAGCGGCGACGACGGCGAAGACCGCGACGACGGCGAAGGCCGCGACGACGGGGACGAAGGCGACGACGGGGAAGAGGGCTACGGCAGCGCCGACGCGGACGGCGGTGGCGGTGGCGGCGGATCGCGGTGTCCCGCCCAGCCCGGTGACGGGCGCCCGGGCCGCGACCGAACTCGGCTTGCGAAGGGGTGAGTTCCAGCTCGCCGTGCAGCTCGGGATCGTACGGGCGGCTGCGCGCGGGCCGGACGGGGTGCGCAGGTGGCCGCGCGCGGAACTGGACCGGGTCAGGTCCCTCGAAGGATTTCCGGATTGCGTGCGGGAGCGGGTGCGCACGGTCGGCACGTTGGCGGGGGCGGCCCTGCTCGGCACCAGCCCCGGCCGCTTCACCAGGCTCGCCCGCTGCGGCCACCTGACCCCGGTCGGCTATCGGATCAACCGCTACCGGGCGGTCGTCTGGTCCTATCTGTCCCAGGAGGTGGGGGAGTTCGGCCGCCGTGCTCCCGCCCTGCTCAGCGGTCCCGCACCCGCCGCGGACCGGGAGGCCCTGGCGTCCGGCGCGGACCTGCGGGGGTGCAGGTGGCGGGCCCGGCGCACCGGAGAGCTGCTGAGCCGGTGCACGGACCCGTGGGAGCGGGCCGCGGTCACCGCGGCCCTGCTGCCCCCGGGGGAGTTGGCCGAGGCGGTGCCCGATCCGCGGGAACGCACCGTGCTCGAAGCACTCGCACCCGCCCGGCCGTACGGGCACCCGCTCCGCCCGGCCGCTGCGGAAGTCGCCGACCGGCTGCTGCGGGTGCAGCAGCCGGACGAGGCCCGGTGGTACCGGGCCGCTCTCGATCTCGCCCTGGAACGGGCGAGGGCCGGCGGTCCGGCGACGGGGTCAGTCGAAGACGACGGGTTCGAGGGGCCCGACATAGACCCACGCGCCGGCCACGCGCGAGAACGCGCTGTGCTCGTGCAGTGAGCCGCGGTGCCCGCCCTCGCGGTAGTGCGCCCGGAACTCGACCGAGCCCTCCGTTTCGAACATGCCCCCGCGCTCCGTGCCGAGGATCTCCAGCCCCTCCCAGTGCTGCCCGGGGTCGAGGTCCAGCCGGCCCGGCCGGGTGTCCGGGTGCCAGGAGCGCATCAGGTACGCGGTGTCACCGACGGCGAAGGCGCTGAACCGTGAGCGCATCAGCAGCTCGGCGGTCGGCGCCTGTCCGGCTCCGGAGTGGAAGCGCCCGCAGCAGTCCGCGTAGGCGGCGGGCAGCCCGCAGGGGCAGGGGGAGGGGGCGGAGCTCATGGGAGCAGGGTCATCCCTTCTTCGATGACGCGGGGGCGTAGGGGCGGAACAGGCCCTCCTGGACCACCGAGACCAGCAGCCTGCCCTCGGTGTCGTAGATCCGGCCGCGGGCCAGCCCCCGGCCGCCGTGCGCGATCGGGGACTCCTGGTCGTAGAGGAACCATTCGTCGGCGCGGAAGGGCCGGTGGAACCACATGGCGTGGTCCAGGGAGGCCATGTCGAAGCCGCGCATGCCCCACAGGGGTTCCACCGGGATGCGCACGGCGTCGAGGAGGGTCATGTCACTCGCGTAGGTCAGCGCGCAGGTGTGCACCAGGGGGTCGTCGCCCAGCGGTCCCACCGCGCGCATCCACACCGCGCTGCGCGGATCGGCGTCCTTCAGCTCTTCGGGCGTCCAGCGCAGCCGGTCCACATAGCGGATGTCGAAGGGCTGGCGGCGGGCCATCCGCTCCAGGGCCTCGGGCAGTTGCCCGAGGTGCGCGCGGATCTCGTCCGCGACGTTCGGCAGGGAATCGGGATGAGGGAAGTCGAGGCGGGGAGGCAGCTGGTGCTCGATGCTGCCCTCCTCCGGCCGATGGAAGGAGGCGGTGAGATTGAAGATCGTGCGGCCCTGCTGGACCGCGGTGACGCGGCGGGTGGTGAAGGAGCGCCCGTCGCGCACCCGCTCCACCTGGTACACGATGGGCACCCCCGGAATGCCGGGGCGCAGGAAGTACGCGTGGAGCGAGTGGACCGGCCGGTCCCCTTCGGCGGTGCGGCCGGCCGCCACGAGGGCCTGGCCGGCCACCTGCCCGCCGAAGACGCGCTGGAGCGACTCCTGCGGGCTGCGGCCGCGGAAGATGTTGACCTCGATCTGTTCGAGGTCGAGCAGATCGACCAGTCTTTCGGCCGGGTTCGTCATACCGCCTCCTGTGGTCTCAGAGCTGTCCGACCGAGGTCACCCGGATCACCGCACGGCCCTCTTCGTCGGAGGCCGCGAGGTCGACCTCGGCGCTGATGCCCCAGTCATGGTCCCCGTTCGGGTCGGCGAAGGTCTGCCGGACGCGCCACAGGCCGTGCGCCGGGTCCTCCTCGATGGCCAGCAGCTTGGGGCCGCGGGCGTCGGGTCCGGTGCCCAGGTCCTCGTACTCGTCCCAGTAGGCGTCCATGGCCTCGCCCCACCGGTCGGCGTCCCAGCCGGACTCGCCGTCCAGCTCGCCCAGTTCCTCGACGTGGTCGAGGGCGGCGAGCTCCACCCGGCGGAACATCGCATTGCGCACGAGCACGCGGAAGGCGCGGGCGTTCGTGGTGACCGGCTTGACCTCTTCCGCCTTCTCCTGGGCCTGCTCGGCGGTTTCGACCTCCGGGTTGGCCAGCTGCTCCCACTCGTCGAGGAGGCTGGAGTCCACCTGGCGGACCATCTCGCCGAGCCAGGCGATGAGGTCTTCGAGGTCCTCCGACTTCAGGTCGTCGGGGATCGTGTGGTCCAGGGCCTTGTACGCGCTCGCCAGGTAGCGCAGCACGATGCCTTCGGTGCGGGCCAGCTCGTAGAAGGAGGTGAACTCGGTGAAGGTCAGCGCCCGCTCGTACATGTCGCGGATGATCGACTTGGGCGAGACCGGGTGGTCGCTCACCCACGGGTGGCTCTTGCGGTACACGTCGTAGGCGTGCAGGAGCAGCTCTTCGAGGGGCTTGGGATAGGTGACGTCCTGGAGGCGCTCCATCCGCTCCTCGTACTCGATCCCGTCGGCCTTCATGGCGTTGACGGCCTCTCCGCGGGCCTTGTTCTGCTGGGCGGCCAGGATCTGCCGGGGGTCGTCGAGCGTGGACTCCACCACCGAGACCATGTCGAGGGCGTAGGAGGGGGACTCCGGGTCGAGCAGGTCGAAGGAGGCCAGCGCGAAGGTGGACAGCGGCTGGTTCAGCGCGAAGTCCTGCTGGAGGTCCACCGTCAGGCGGATGGTGCGGCCCTCGGCGTCGGGGGTGTCGAGCTGCTCGACCACCCCGCCGTCCAGCAGGGAGCGGTAGATGGCGATGGCCCGGCGGATGTGCCGGAGCTGGTTCTTGCGCGGCTCGTGGTTGTCCTCCAGCAGCCGGCGCATGGCCTCGAAGGCGTTGCCGGGCCGGGCGATCACCGACAGGAGCATGATGTTGGTGACCTTGAACCGGGAGGTCAGCGGCTCCGGTTCGGCGGCGATCAGCTTCTCGAAGGTGGTGTCGCTCCAGGCCACGAAGCCCTCGGGGGCCTTCTTGCGGACCACCTTGCGGCGCTTCTTCGGGTCGTCGCCGGCCTTCGCCAGCGCCTTCTCGTTCTCGATGACGTGCTCGGGGGCCTGGGCGACGACGAAGCCCGCCGTGTCGAAGCCGGCCCGCCCGGCCCGGCCGGCGATCTGGTGGAACTCGCGGGCGCGCAGCGTGCGGACCCGGGTGCCGTCGTACTTGGTGAGTGCCGTGAACAGCACGGTCCGGATGGGCACGTTGACGCCGACGCCGAGGGTGTCGGTGCCGCAGATGACCTTCAGGAGTCCGGCCTGGGCCAGCTTCTCCACCAGGCGCCGGTACTTGGGCAGCATGCCCGCGTGGTGGACGCCGATGCCGTGGCGGACGTAGCGCGAGAGGTTGCGGCCGAACTTGGTGGTGAAGCGGAAGTTGCCGATCAGCTCGGCGATCTTGTCCTTCTCCTCGCGCGTGCACATGTTGATGCTCATGAGCGACTGGGCCCGCTCGACCGCCTGGGCCTGCGTGAAGTGCACGATGTAGACCGGCGACTGCCGGGTCTCCAGCAGCTCGGTCAGGGTGTCCGTGATCGGCGTGGTCACGTACTCGTACGACAGCGGTACGGGCCGGGTCGCGGAGCGCACCACGGAGGTCGGCCGGCCGGTGCGGCGGGTCAGGTCCTCCTCGAAGCGGGAGACGTCTCCGAGGGTCGCGGACATGAGGATGAACTGTGCCTGGGGCAGTTCCAGCAGGGGGATCTGCCAGGCCCAGCCGCGGTCCGCCTCGGCATAGAAGTGGAACTCGTCCATCACGACCTGGCCGATGTCGGCGTCCTTGCCGTCCCGCAGCGCGATCGAGGCGAGCACCTCGGCGGTGCAGCAGATGACGGGGGCGTCGGCGTTGACGGAGGCGTCGCCGGTGAGCATGCCCACGTTCTCGGTGCCGAAGAGCTTGCACAGGTCGAAGAACTTCTCCGACACCAGGGCCTTGATCGGCGCGGTGTAGAAGGTGACCTTGTCCTGGGCCAGCGCCGTGAAGTGGGCGCCGGCGGCCACCAGGCTCTTCCCGGAGCCGGTCGGGGTGGACAGGATCACGTTCGCCCCGGAGACCACCTCGATCAGCGCCTCTTCCTGCGCCGGGTACAAGGCGATGCCCTGGCCCTCCGCCCACGAGGAGAAGGCCTCGAAGAGGGCGTCGGGGTCGGCGGTCGGCGGCAGCTGATCAATGAGGGTCACGCCCCCCATCTTGCCTGGCTTCACCCCGGAAGAGGGAACCGGAGGACGGAATGAAGATCACGAAAGGTACGCTTTGCCGTCGACCGGGCCCGGCCGACACCGTCAACAGGGCCCGAAGACCACAGACCTGGGGCGGGTACGAGCATGATGGGTCCGGCACACTCCCTGTCCGGAGCGGCGGCCTGGCTGGGGGTGGGGGCGGCCACCGCGGCGGCCGGTCATCCGATGCCCTGGCCGGTCCTCGTCGTCGGAGCGCTGATCTGTGCGGGTGCGGCCCTCGCCCCCGACCTGGACCACAAGTCGGCGACCATCTCGCGCGCGTTCGGACCGCTCTCCCGCGGCCTGTGCGAAGTGGTCGACAAGATCTCGTACGCCGTCTACAAGGCCACCCGCACCCCCCGCGACCCGCGCCGCTCCGGGGGCCACCGGACCCTGACCCACACCTGGCTGTGGGCGGTGCTGATCGGTGCCGGCTCCTCCGCCCTCGCCGTCACCGCCGGCCGCTGGGGCGTGCTCAGCCTGCTCTTCGTGCACCTGGTGCTCGCCGTGGAAGGCCTGCTGTGGCGGGCCGCCCGGATGTCCAGCGACGTACTGGTGTGGCTGCTCGGCGCCACCAGCGCCTGGATCCTGGCGGGCGTGCTCGACGAGCCGGGCAACGGGGCGGGCTGGCTGTTCACCGGCCCCGGGCAGGAGTACCTGTGGCTGGGCCTGCCGATCGTGCTCGGGGCGCTCGTCCACGACATCGGGGACGCGCTGACCGTCTCCGGCTGCCCGGTCCTGTGGCCCATTCCGATCGCGGGCAAGCGGTGGTACCCGCTCGGCCCGCCGAAGGGGATGCGCTTCCGGGCCGGCAGCTGGGTGGAGCTCAAGGTGCTCATGCCGGCGTTCATGCTCCTCGGCGGTGTGGGCGGGGCCTCGGCACTGGGCTTCCTGGGGTAGCTCCGGCCCCCGCTGCGGCGCGTGCGTAACGGAACCGCACCACCGGGCGTGGCGGCCTGGTGACCGTCGGTTGAGGCGTACATGATGAGCATCGACGAGCCGGCGGTCCGTCGGCCCGCACCTGACCGGGGGGTACGCCATGAGCAGGAGCAAGAGGAAACTCGGCACGGCCGCGGCGGGCACGGTCCTCGCCTCCCTGGCCCTCGCACTTCCCGCACAAGCGGCCGCGGTCGGCGCCGGCACCGCGCCGACCGCCGGAGCCGCCGCCTGCAAGCCCGCCATCCGGGTGCTCCAATCGCTTCCCGGCGCGGAGCCCGCCGAGCCGAGCCCCTGGGTGGAGGACACCCAGGTCAACGGCATCGGACGGCTGGGCCTGTCGGTCGGCACCTCCCACGGCAGGCCCGCGTGGTGGCGGGGGACCACCGTGCACGCGGTGCCGCTCCCCGCCGGGTACACCGGCGGCCGCGCCGAGGCCGTCAACCGGTTCGGGCTCATGGTGGGCACGCTCTTCGGCCCCACCGGCCCCCGCGCGTTCCGCTACCGCCCCGGGCAGCCCGCCGTGACCCTGCTCCCGGGCGGGCAGTACGCGACCGACGTGAACGACCACGGCCGCATCGTCGGCTACCGCCACGAGGGCACCGACACCGTCGGCATCGAATGGCAGGGCGCCGCGATCCGCCGCGTCCTCGCCGAACCCGCCGGCTTCGACCTGCGGGAGGTGACCGGCATCAACAACGCCGGCCGGATCGTCGGCTACGGCTGGGGCACCAGCGCGGACCCGGACGACAGCTGGGGCACCGCCCCCGGCATCGTGTGGACCGCGAACACCGCCGCCCCGCCCGTCCTCACCCACCCCCTCGGCAACGCGTACGAGATATCCCTCCCGCAGGCCATCGACCAGGCGGGCCGCATCGTCGGCGTCATCTCCGGCAGCCGGGACGGCGCGGACACCCTGGCGACCTGGGCCCCGCCGTACACGAGCGTCTCGGGCCCCGCCACCCTGGCCGGCCGGACCAGCGGGAGCTTCGAGGACATCAGCCCCACCACCAACGCCACCGTCGGCACGGCCTTCGACTCGCCCTTCGACTTCCCGCCGGACCCCATGCCCCCCGCCCAGGCCCAGTACTGGCCCGGCAGCGGACCCGTGCTCGCCCTCCCGCGCCTGGCCCCCGGCGGGTTCTCCGCCGCGTTCGCCGTCACCGACCGGGACCAGGCCGGCGGGGTGGCCCTGGACGGCTCCGGCATCGAACACCCCGTCATCTGGACCTGCGCCTCCCGGCAGGCGTACAAGCCGGACCTTCCGCTGCGCACCGTGAACCGGCGGCCCGGCAAGGTCAACCCGCTGGCGCCCCCGCCCGGTCACCCGGCCGCCGCCCGCCCCCGTTCCTGACCCGGCCGCGCCGGAACGCGCCGGGGCCCCGGTCTCCCGAGGGAAACCGGGGCCCCGGCCCGGCCCGCCGTGCCCGGCGGGGAGGCATCAGCCGTGCCAGGAGCGCCACAGCGCGGCGTACGCCCCGCCCGCCGCCACCAGCTCGTCGTGGCTGCCCAGTTCGCTGATCCGCCCGTCCTCGACCACCGCGATCACATCCGCGTCGTGCGCGGTGTGCAGCCGGTGCGCGATCGCGATCACCGTACGGCCGTCCAGCACCCGGGCCAGCGAGCGCTCCAGGTGCCGGGCCGCCCGCGGATCCAGCAGCGAGGTCGCCTCGTCCAGCACCAGCGTGTGCGGATCGGCCAGCACCAGCCGGGCCAGCGCGATCTGCTGGGCCTGCGCCGGGGTCAGGGCGGTCCCGCCGGAGCCCACCTCCGCGTCCAGACCCCCGTCCAGCGCCCGCGCCCAGCCGTCCGCGTCGACCGCGCCCAGCGCCGCCCACAGCTCGGCGTCCCCGGCCGCCTCCCGGGCCAGCCGCAGGTTGTCCCGCAGCGAGCCCGTGAACACGTGGTGCTCCTGGTTCACCAGGGCCACGTGCGAGCGCACCCGCTCCGCAGGCATCCTCGCCAGCTGCGCACCGCCGAGCGTGATCTCGCCCGCCCCCGGTGCGTAGATGCCCGCGAGCAGCCGGCCCAGGGTGGACTTGCCCGCCCCGGACGGCCCCACCAAGGCCATCCGGGTACCCGGCGGCACGTCGAGGGACACCCCGTGCAGGACGTCCACGCCCTCCCGGTACCCGAACCGCACCGCGTCCGCCCGTACGTCCCGACCCGCCGGAGCGACCGCCGCATCACCGGCGTCCGGCTCGATCTCGCGCACCCCGACCAGCCGGGCGATCGACACCTGGGCGATCTGGAGCTCGTCGTACCAGCGCAGGATCAGCCCGATCGGGTCCACCATCATCTGGGCCAGCAGCGCACCGGTGGTCAGCTGGCCGACCGTCAGCCAGCCCCGCAGCACGCAGAACCCGCCGACCATCAGCACCGCGCCGAGGATCGTCACGTACGTGACGTTGATGACCGGGAACAGCACCGACCGCAGGAAGAGGGTGTACCGCTCCCACCGGGTCCACTCCCGGATCCGCTGCTCCGACAGCGCGATCCGCCGCTCGCCCAGCCGGTGCGCCTCCACGGTGCGGCCCGCGTCCACCGTCTCGGTCAGCGCCGCCGCCACCGCCGCGTACCCGGCCGCCTCCGACCGGTACGCCGACGGCGCCCGCCGGAAGTACCAGCGGCAGCCGGCGATCAGCACCGGCAGGGCCAGCAGCGCGGCGAGGGCCAGCGGCGGCGCGGTGACCGCGAGCGCCCCGAAGAGCAGCCCCACCCACACCACACCGATGGCGAGCTGCGGCACGGCCTCGCGCATCGCGTTCGCCAGCCGGTCGATGTCGGTGGTGATCCGCGACAGCAGGTCGCCCGTCCCGGCCCGCTCCAGCACCCCCGGCGGCAGGCCCACCGACCGCACCAGGAAGTCCTCGCGCAGATCGGCGAGCATCTCCTCGCCCAGCATCGCCCCGCGCAGCCGCATCAGCCGCACGAACACCGCCTGGACCACCAGCGCGGCCGCGAACAGCAGGGCCACCCGCCCCAGGTGCAGTTCCCGGGCCCCCGCCGCCAGGTCGTCGACCACCCGGCCCAGCAGGTACGGGCCGGCCATCGAGGCGACCACCGCCACCGCGTTGGCCGCGACGAGCAGCAGGAAGGCCCGGCGGTGCCGCCGCAGCAGCCCGCGCACGTACGCCCGTACCGTCGCCGGAGTGCCCACCGGCAGCGTCGCGGCCGTCTCCGGGGCCGCCGGATCGTACTCCGGTGGCGCCACGCCGATCATGCCGACTCCTCGATCTCGGAAAACACCTTCACGTCGTCCCGGGCGGCCGCGGCCGGGGCCGCCGCCCGCTGTTCCTCGTCGGTCTCCCGGGTGACCACGGCCCGGTAGCGCGGCTCGGCGGCCAGCAGCTGCCGGTGCGTGCCCACCGCCCCGACCCGGCCCTCGTGCACGAGCACCACCCGCTCGGCCCGGTCCAGCAGCAGCGGGGAGGAGGCCAGCACCACCGTCGTCCGGCCCTGGCGCAGGGCCGCCACGCCCTCGGCGATCCGCGCCTCGGTGTGCGAGTCGACCGCGGAGGTCGGCTCGTCCAGCACCAGCACCTCCGGATCGGTCACCAGGGACCGGGCCAGCGCCAGCCGCTGCCGCTGGCCGCCGGACAGCGACCGGCCGCGCTCGGTGATCCGCGCGTCCATCGGGTCCTCGGTCCCCTCCGGCGCGGACTGCAGCAGGGCGGCGAGCACATCGCCGCACTGCGCGGCCTCCAGCGCCCGCCCGGCCGACACCTGCCCGGACGCCGGTACGTCCAGCAGCTCGCGCAGGGTGCCCGACAGCAGCACCGGGTCCTTGTCCTGCACCAGCACGCAGGTGCGCGCCGCTTCGAGCGGCAGCTCGTCCAGGGCCACGCCGCCCAGGAGCACCGACGGAGTGCCCGAAGGGCCGGTGGCATGGCCGCCCAGGCGCTCGGCCAGGCGGCCGGCCAGGTCCGGGTCCCCGCAGACCACCGCGGTGAACGCGCCGGCCGGGGCGAGCAGCCCGGTCTCCGGGTCGTACAGGTCCCCGCCGGGCAGCGGCGGCAGGACCGCGGCCACCGCGCCGGCCCCGGCCGGTGCCGCGGCACCCGCCCCGCTCCCGGTCCCCGCCTGCGCGCTCCCGGCCCCCGCCGTGTCGGCGACCGGCTCCGGCTCCGTCCCCGGCTCCGTACGGGACAGCGACAGCACGCGCGCCGCCCGCTTGGCCGAGGGCCGCGCGAAGGAGTACGCCATCGCGATCTCCTCGAAGTGCCGCAGGGGGTACATCATCATCGCCACCGCGCTGAACACAGCGACGAGTTCGCCCACCGTGATCCGCCCGTCCAGCGCCAGCGAGGAGCCGTAGCCCACCACCAGGAGCAGCAGCAGACCCGGCATCAGCACCTGCACCGCAGAGATCACCGCCCACATGCGGGCGCTGCGCACGGCCGCCTGGCGCACCTCCTGCGAGGCCTCCCGGTACCGGCCGAGGAACAGCTCCTCGCCGCCGATGCCACGCAGCACCCGCAGGCCCGCCACGGTGTCCGAGGCCAGTTCGGTGGCCCGGCCGGCCTTCTCCCGCTGGACGTCGGCCCGTTTGGTGGCCGGGGGCAGCAGCGGCAGCACCGCCAGGGCCAGCACCGGCGTCCCCGCGGCCACCACCCAGCCGAGGTCCGGCGCGTACACCAGGAGCCCGGCGCAGATCAGCACCACGGCGAAGGCGGCGGCGAGGAACCGGGAGACCGCCTCGACCAGCCAGCCGATCTTCTCCACGTCACCGGTGGACACGGCCACCACCTCGCCGGCGGCCACCCGCCGGGTCAGGGCCGCCCCCAGCTCCGCCGTCTTGCGGGCCAGCAGCTGCTGCACGCGGGCGGCCGCGGTGATCCAGTTGGTGACGGCGGTGCGGTGCAGCATGGTGTCGCCGAGCGAGATCGCCAGGCCGCACAGCAGGACGAGCCCGCCGACCAGGGCGAGCCGCCCGCCGTCGCGGTCCACGACCGCCTCGATCCCGAGTCCGACGGCGAACGGCAGCCCGGCGATGCCGCAGTGGTGCAGCAGTCCCCAGGCCAGGCTCCTGAGCTGGCCGCCGAGTTGGTTGCGGCCGAGCCACCACAGGAACCGGGGGCCGGAACGGGCGTCGGGTACCCCTGGATCCGGATACGGAAGATCGCTGATCTGCATGACGCCCCATGGCTCGGTGAGTGGTCCAAACCGTGCAAGCGTCGCCTTCCGGAGAGATCCGGTGCAATCGATTTTCCGGCGGCCGCCGTCCCGTCCGGACGGCCCCTCACCCGGCCTGCGGGTTCACGGCCGGGTCGCCCGCTCCAGCTCCAGCAGCACCGAGTGGTAACTGCGCCCGGTGGCCCGGTCCATGCCCACCTCGCACATCCGGTTCGCGCTGAGGTGCGCGTCGAACGGACGGGCCGTCACCTCCGCCGCCTCACGCGCGGTGGCCGCGGCCGTCAGCTCCGGGTGCAGCATCCCGCGGTCCCCGGCGAACGCACAGCATCCCGCCTCGTCCGGAACGAAGACCTCCTCCGCGCAGGCCGCGGCCACGGCCCGCAGGCTGCCCTCGTCCCCGAGGCGGAGCGTCGAGCAGGTCGGGTGCAAGGCCGCCGAACCGACCCGCCGCAGCACGTCGAGCCGCGGCAGCAGCTCCTCGGCCGCCCACACCACCGAGTCCACCACGGTCAGTTCGGCGTGCAGCGCCCGGTTGTCCCCGCTCAGGTACGGCACCACCTCCTGCGCGAGGCCGAGCGTGCACGAGGAGGCGTCCACCACCAGCGGCAGCCGCCCGCCCGCGGTCCAGCCCCAGGCGGCCTCGACGATCCGGTTCGCCATCACCCGGTTCCCCTCCTCGTACCCCTTGGAGTGCCAGATGGTCGCGCAGCAGGTGCCGGAAACGTCCGGGGGGATCCACACCGGCCGCCCGGCCCGGGCCGAGACCGCCACGACCGCCTCGGGCAGCGAGGGCCGCTCCCCGCCCCGCGGCCCGCCGAAGATGCGGTTGACGCATGCCGGGTAGTACACGGCCGCCGCCCCGACCCGCTCGGTCGGGGGAAGGGTCCCGGGCGCCGCCCCCGGGATCTCCGGCAGCCACTGCGGCAGCAGGTCGGGACGTACGGCCTTGCGCGCCGCGGCCGTGGCCGCCCGCAGCGGGGCGTCCCCGAGCAGCGCGCCGATCCGGCCGGCGGCGGCGACTGCCAGCCGTGCCGAGGTCTCGGCGGCCTTGAAGCGGCGGGCCGCCGCGGCGGCGATCCGCTCCTCCCGGGGGCCGTGCCGGCGGTGGCGGAACTCCTTCATCAGGGCGCCGGTGTCGATGCCGACCGGACAGGCCGCCCGGCAGGAGGAGTCACCGGCGCAGGTGTCCACCGCGTCGTACGCGTAGGACTCCAGCAGCCGGTCCAGGACCGGGGAGCCGGGCTGCTGGCGCATCATCTCGCGGCGCAGCACGATGCGCTGGCGCGGAGTGGTCGTCAGGTCCCGGCTGGGGCAGACCGGTTCGCAGAAACCGCACTCGATGCACGCGTCGGCGACCGCTTCCACCTGCGGGATGGTCTTGAGCCCGCGCAGGTGGGCCTGCGGGTCGCGGTCGAGCACGATCCGCGGAGCCAGCACCCCGTCCGGGTCGATGATCTGCTTGGTGCGCCACATGAGTTCCGTGGCTTTCGGGCCCCACTCCAGTTCCAGGTAGGGCGCGAGGTTGCGGCCGGTGGCGTGCTCGGCCTTCAGCGAGCCGTCGAACCGCTCCACGGTGAGCCGGCAGAAGGCGTCCATGAAGGCCGCGTAGCGGGCCACGTCGGCGGGCTTCGCCGCATCGAAGGCCAGCAGGAAGTGCAGGTTGCCGTGGGCCGCGTGGCCGGCCACCGCCGCGTCGAACCCGTGCTCCGCCTGGAGCTCCAGCAGGGCCGCGGAGGCCTCCGCCAGCCGCCCCGGCGGCACCGCGAAGTCCTCCGTGATCAGGGTGGTGCCCGGGGCCCGGGCACCGCCGACGGCGGTCACGAAGGCCTTGCGGGCCTTCCAGTACCCGGCGATCTCCGCCGCGTCCCGCGTGAAGGCATTGGTCACCGAGGGCACCGGCGCGGTCGGTTCCAGGCCGGCGGTCACCTCGGCGGCCCGGCGCTCGTACTCCGCCAGCGCCGCCTCGTCCGGTGCGCGGAACTCCACGAGCAGGGCGGCGGTGTCCCCGGGCAGCCCGGCCCAGTCCGCCGGCACCCCCGGGACCCTGACGGAGGCCCGCAGGGTGTTGCCGTCCATCAGCTCCACGGCGAGCGCGCCGGCCTCGTTGAACCGCGGCACCGCGGCCGCCGCCGCGGGCAGCGAGGGGAAGAAGAGCAGGCCGGCGCAGGCCCACCGGTCCAGCGGCAGGGTGTCGAAGACCACCTCGGAGATGAAGCCGAAGGTGCCCTCGGAGCCGACCATCAGCCCGCGCAGGATCTCCACCGGGGTCACCCCGTCGAGATAGGCGTCCAGCCGGTAGCCGTTCGTGTTCTTGATCTCGTGCTTGGCGCGGATCCGGGCGGTCAGCGCCGGGTCCTCCTCGATCTGCCGCTTCACCTCCAGCAGCCCTGCGCACAGGGCCGGTTCGGCCCGCGCCAGCTCCTCGTCGGCCAGCGGGTCGGCGGTGTCCACCACCGTGCCGCCGGGCAGCACGAAGGTGAGCGAGGAGACGGTCCGGTACGCGTTGCGGGTGGTGCCCGCCGTCATGCCGGAGGAGTTGTTCGCGACCACCCCGCCGACGGTGCACGCGGCCGCGCTGGCCGGATCGGGGCCGAGCACCCGGCCGTACCGGGCCAGCGCGGCGTTCACCCGGGCGACGGTGGTGCCCGGTCGGACCCGCACCCGCAGCCCGTCCTCCTCGATCTCGACCCCGGCCCAGTGGCGCCGCACGTCCACCAGGACGTCCTCGCCCTGGGCCTGCCCGTTGAGCGAGGTGCCGGCGGCCCGGAAGACCACCTCGCGCTGCCGTCCGCGCGCGTACGACAGGACCGCGGAGACGTCGTCGATGTCCTCGGCCACGACGACCACCTGGGGCACGAACCGGTACGGCGAGGCGTCGGAGGCGTACCGCACCAGGTCGGAGACCTTCGAAAGGACCTTCCCGGGTCCCAGCAGGGCCGCCAGGTCCGCGCGCAGCGCCTCGGGGGTGCCCTGCGCGCGGTGCCCGGGCACCCGGTCGGGCGAGGGGCCGGCCGGGGGCCGCGGCCGCAGGGCTCCGGGCTTCGGCTCCAGCAGCGGCATGTCGGGCCCCTCACCTTCTCAGCAGCGGAGCTCGGGCCCCTCGGCCAGAGCGGTCAGCAGACCGCCGAGCACCTCGCGCTGATCGGGGGTCAACGGAGCAAGGATCTCCTCTGCCGCCTCCCGGCGCGCGCTCCGCAGCTGCCGCAGCGTGGCGCGCCCGGTGCCGGTGAGCTCGATGCGGACCACCCGGCGGTTGGCGGGATCGGGCGCGCGGCGCACGCAGCCGGCCGCCTCCAGGCCGTCGACGAGGCTGGTGACGGCCCGCGGGACCACTTCCAGCCGGGCCGCGAGGTCCGCCATCCGCGGCGGCTGCTCGTAGTGGGCCACCGTGCGCAGCAGCCGGGACTGGGCCGGGGTGATCCCGAGCGGCTCCAGCTGCCTCTTCTGGATGCGGTGCAGCCGGCGGGTGAGGCGCAGGAGCTGCTCGGCCAGGAGCCCGTCGGGGTCGGCCGCCGGGCCGCCGGCGGGCGGCGGGGCGGGAGCCGGGCTGGAGGCGGTGGTCATGCCGCGAACGATATCAGGATGCAGTTCATTGTGAACATAGGTAACAATGAGCTAGGCTCACTGCGGCCGGACGGAGTCGTCCGCCCTGCCGTCCCGCATCGGAGGAGGCGCATGCGTCCCGAAGGACCCGACTGGACCCCTTCGCCCCAACCCCTCGACCCCACCCGGCCGGTCCCGGCCGAACAGCCCCGCGAGCTGCGCCGCATCGTGCGGCTCTTCCGGCCCTACCGCGGCCGGCTCGCGCTGGTCGGGCTGCTCGTGGCCGCCTCCTCGCTGGTCGGGGTGGCCTCGCCGTTCCTGCTCAAGGAGATCCTCGACACCGCGATCCCCGAGGGCCGCACCGGGCTGCTCAGCCTGCTCGCGCTCGGCATGATCCTCACCGCGGTGGTCACCAGCGTCTTCGGCGTGCTCCAGACGCTGATCTCCACCACGGTCGGCCAGCGCGTCATGCACGACCTGCGGACCGCCGTCTACGCGCAGCTCCAGCGCATGCCGCTGGCCTTCTTCACCCGCACCCGGACCGGCGAGGTGCAGTCCCGCATCGCCAACGACATCGGCGGCATGCAGGCCACCGTGACCTCCACCGCCACCTCCCTGGTCTCCAACCTCACCGCGGTGGTCGCCACCGTGGTCGCGATGCTGGCCCTGGACTGGCGGCTCACCCTGGTCTCCCTGCTCCTGCTGCCGGTCTTCGTGTGGATCAGCCGCCGGGTCGGCCGCGAACGCAAGAAGATCACCACCCAGCGGCAGAAGCAGATGGCCGCCATGGCCGCGACGGTCACCGAGTCCCTCTCCGTGAGCGGCATCCTGCTCGGCCGCACCATGGGCCGGGCCGACTCCCTCACCAGCTCCTTCGCCCGCGAGTCCGAGAAGCTGGTGGACCTGGAGGTGCGCTCCAGCATGGCCGGCCGGTGGCGGATGTCCACCATCGGCATCGTCATGGCCGCCATGCCGGCGCTCATCTACTGGGCGGCGGGCCTGGCCCTCCAGTCCGGTGCGCCGGCCCTGTCCGTGGGTACCCTCGTCGCCTTCGTCAGCCTCCAGCAGGGCCTGTTCCGGCCCGCCGTGAGCCTGCTGTCCACGGGCGTGCAGATCCAGACCTCCCTCGCCCTCTTCGCCCGCATCTTCGAGTACCTGGACCTGCCGGTGGAGATCACCGAGCGCCCCGACCCGGTGCGACTGGACGAGGCCAAGGGCGAGGTGCGTTTCGAGGCGGTGGACTTCGCGTACGAGGGGAAGGGCGGGGCCGGGCGCCCCACCCTGTCGGGGATCGACCTGACCGTCCCGGCCGGGGGCTCCCTCGCCGTGGTCGGCGCCTCGGGCTCCGGCAAGAGCACGCTGAGCTACCTCGTGCCCCGGCTGTACGACGTGACGGGCGGCCGCGTGACCCTCGACGGGACCGACGTGCGCGACCTGGACTTCGACTCCCTGGCCCGGTCCGTGGGCGTGGTCTCCCAGGAGACCTACCTGTTCCACGCCTCGGTGGCCGACAACCTGCGCTTCGCCAAGCCGGACGCCACCGACGAGGAGATAGCCCAGGCCGCCCGGGCCGCCCAGATCCACGACCACATCGAGTCCCTGCCCGACGGGTACGACACCCTCGTCGGCGAGCGGGGCTACCGGTTCTCCGGCGGTGAGAAGCAGCGCCTTGCCATCGCCCGGACGATCCTGCGCGATCCGCCGGTGCTGATCCTCGACGAGGCCACCAGTGCCCTGGACACCCGGACCGAACAGGCCGTGCAGCAGGCCATCGACGCCCTGTCGGCGGGCCGCACCACCATCACCATCGCGCACCGCCTGTCCACCGTCCGGGACGCCGACCAGATCGTGGTGCTGCATGCGGGCCGAATTGCCGAGCGGGGCACCCATGAGGAGTTGATGCGGGCGGACGGCCGCTACGCGGCGCTGGTACGCCGGGACGCCGAGCTCGCGCCCGCCGCCGCACCCGCCGCTGCGCCCACTGCGGCGGGCTGAGCGCCCCACCGGTGGGCCGGGCGGGTGACAGGGGATCCCGTAAAAGTGTGACCGTATGATCGCCGCACCGGAGGGATGCCCGTTATGGGCTGAATGCCCGGCTAGCGTGCCCGCATGCGACATGCGTACCGCCCCGAGCGCCGGCCCGCGCGCGGCCGGCCCAGACTCACCCGCCGAGGGCGGCTCGCGGTGCTGATCGGCACCCTCCTCGCCCTCGGCGCGGCCCTGCTGCTGGTGCCCGTGCTGCTGCCGGGGGAGGCTCCGAAGCGCGAGCAGCCGCGCAGGCTGCTGGTCCCCGAGGGCTGGCGGGCCGCCCAGGTGTACGCGGCACTCGACCGCACGCTGAAGCTCAGGCCCGGCACGGCGAAGGCCGCCGCGGCCTCGGCCGGCCTCGCGCTGCCCGCCGAGGCCAAGGGCAACCCCGAGGGCTACCTCTTCCCCGCGACCTACCCGGTGACCTCCGAGAGCACGGCCGCCGGACTGCTGGCCTACATGGTGGACACCGCCAACCGCGCCCTCACCGCCCGCACCCTCGCCGAGGCCGCCCGGTCGCACGGCATGACCCCGTACCAGACCGCCACCCTGGCCAGCATCGTCCAGGCCGAGGCGGACACCCCCGCCGACATGGGCAAGGTGGCGCGCGTGGTGCACAACCGGCTGGCCCGGTCCATGCCGCTCCAGATGGACTCGACCCTCCACTACGCCCTCGACCGCAGGACAGTGGACACGAGCCTCGCCGAGACCCGGATCGACAGCCCGTTCAACACCTACCGGCGGCAGGGCCTGCCGCCCACCCCGATTGCCAGCCCCGGCCTGGACGCGCTGCGCGCCGCGGTCCACCCCACCCCCGGGAACTGGCTGTTCTTCGTCACCGTGAAGCCGGGGGACACGCGCTTCTCCGCCACGTACGAGGAGCACAAGCGGCACGTGGCCGAGTTCAACCGGCTGCGCGCGGAGCAGCGGCGCGCACCGGCCGGGGCCCCGGCCCCCCGGACCGCCTGACGCGCCCGCCCCCCGGACCGCCTGACCGACCGCCGCCCGCACTGCCCGATGCGCCCGCCGGCTCGCGAGGCCCGCCCGCTCGGCCCGAGCCGTCCGCTCGGACCGCTCGGGCCGCGGCCGTCCGTTCGCACCGCTCAGGCCGCGGCCACCCGCTCGCCCGCCAGCAGCCGCCGGATGTCGCGCACCGCGGCCCGGCCGGCCCGGTTCGCCCCGATGGTGCTGGCCGAAGGCCCGTACCCCACCAGGTGGACCCGCTCGTCGCGCACCGCGCGGGTGCCGTCCACGCGGATCCCGCCGCCCGGCTCGCGCAGCCGCAGCGGCGCGAGGTGGTCCACCGCGGCCCGGAACCCGGTGGCCCACAGGATCACGTCCGCCTCCTCGGTGCGCCCGTCCGCCCAGGCCACCCCGGTCTCCGTGATCCGGTCGAAGACGGGCAGCCGCTCCAGCACCCCGTTCGCCAGCCCCTCCCGCACCGCCTCGCTGAGCGGCAGCCCGGTCACCGACACCACGCTCTGCGGGGGCAGCCCCCGGCGCACCCGCTCCTCGACCCGCGCGACCGCGGCGCGGCCCTCGGCCTCGCCGAACGGTCCCGCGCGGAACACCGGCGGGCGGCGTGTCACCCACGTGGTCCGGGCGGCCACCGGGGCGATCTCCAGCAGGTGCTGCACGGCGGAGGTGCCGCCGCCCACCACGACCACCCGGGCGCCCTCGAAGTCCTGCGGCCCCCGGTACCCGGCGGTGTGCAGCTGCCGCCCCCGGAAGGTCTCCTGGCCGGGGTAGCGGGGCCAGAACGGCCGGTCCCAGGTCCCGGTGGCACTGATCACGGCCCGTGCGCTCCACACGCCCGCCGAAGACTCGACCCGCAGCCGCCCGGCGCCGGCCTCCCGGACCGCCCGCACGTCCACGGGCCGCTGCACGTCCAGCCCGAAGACCTCCTCGTACGCGGCGAAGTACTCCCCGATCACCTCGGCGGAGGGCCGCTCGGGATCGGCGCCCGTCAGCTCCATGCCGGGCAGTGCGTACATGCCGTGCACCTTGGCGTACGTGAGGGTGGGCCAGCGGAACTGCCAGGCCCCGCCCGGACGGGGCGCATGGTCCAGGACCACGAAGTCCCGGCCCGGCTCGAACCCGCTGCGCCTCAGGTGGAAGGCGGCGGAGAGCCCCGCCTGCCCGGCGCCGATCACGGCGACGTCCACCTCGCGCTCCGCTGGTCCGCCGGGCGCCGGTGCGGTCCGAACCGCCTGCGCCGCTTCCGTTGCCTGCACCGCGAAATCGTTCACGGTTCTACTAACTCGCCGCGGCCGCCCCCTCTTCCCGGCCGGCGCCCCGCAGCCCCGCCCGGACGCGCCCCCGCTCGGCCAGCCAGGTGTACACCGCGTCCGCCGCGAACTCCGCCTGCCCCGCGGGGAAGAGCAGGTCCGCGGTCGCGAACCCGGGGTCGCCCGCGGCCTGCGCCAGGTACGGGACCGCCACGCAGCCCATTCCGGCCGCATGGGCCGCCCGGGCGCCCGGGGCCGCGTCCTCCAGCACCACGCAGTCGGCCGGATCGGCGCCCAGCCGGCGCGCGGCCTCCAGGAACACGTCGGGCGCGGGCTTGCCGCGCGCCACCTCCTCGGCCGACACCACCGTGGTCAGCAGGGCGTCCAGGCCGGTCCCGGCCAGCACCGCGTCGATCGCCGCCCGCGAGGAGCCCGAGGCCACGGCCATCGGGACCCCGTCGGCGTGCAGCCGTTCGACGAGCGCGCGCATCTCCGGGAACACCTCCGTGGCCGCCCGCGCCAGCTCCAGGTAGGCGGCGTTCTGCTCGGCCAGCAGCTGATCGACCGGAGCCTCGATCGCGTACCGGTCGCGCAGGATCTCCAGCGTCTCCAGGGTGCCGATGCCGATGAAGCGGGCGTGCTCCTCCCAGCCGAAGCCGGCGACTCCGTGCCGCTCCAGGGTCCGGCGGCCGGACTCGTAGTAGTTCGGCTCGCTGTCCACGAGAGTGCCGTCGAGGTCGAATATGACGGAGATCATCCGCTTGGCCCGTTCTGCTGGGTTACAGGGTGGTATGCACTTCCCCGGTCCAGGATCTCAGGCCTTGCGCGCGGCCCGGCCCACCGACTCCACCAGAGGCAGCAGCCGGTGCGGCACCCGCTCGCGCAGCGCCACCTCCGTGCGCGTGCGCACCACCCCCGGGAGCCGGATCAGGTGCTGGATGACGTCTTCCAGGTGCGCGTTGTCCCGGGCGGCCACCCGGGTCAGCAGATCGCCCCCGCCGGTGATCGAAAAGGCCTCGATGATCTCCGGCACGTCGGCGAGCGCCTCGCCCACGTCGTCCAGGTGCCCCTGCGTGACCTCGATGTGGACGAAGGCCAGGACGGGATGGCCGAGCGCGGCGGGGGACAGCACCGGACCGGTGCCGGTGATCACCCCGGTGCGCTCCAGCCGGTCCAGCCGCGCCTGGAGGGTGCCGCGCGCGATGCCCAGCTGCCGCGCGTACTCGCGCACGCTGGTCCGGGGCTGCTCGATGAGCAGGCGCAGGATGCGCGTGTCGAGCTCGTCCACCGCCATGGTCCGATGGCCTCCTCGGGTGCGCGGGTCCGCGCGAAGACTGTACCAACGGAGTGCCGAACCGGCCTTCGCCCGGACCACCGGCCCAGAACGGACATGCCAGGCGGCCGTGGTCCGATGGCCCCGCCCGGCCGAAGGACACCCTGGATTTCTGTGCCAATGGCCCAGTCATCAGCCACCGAGTTGAGCCACCCGCCCTCCGGCTGCTTATCTGTGTCATATCCATGTACTTTCGGCGCCGCAGCGCCGTGCGGCGACGAGGCCGTGCGGACCGCGGTGCCTTCGTCGTGCCCGGACCGCCCCCACCCCGGGCGGCACGGCAGGGCGTACCAGCACCACGAGGGGGCGGCCGAGCGCCGTGAAGAGGATGTTCGTGGCTCCGGACCCGGGGCGTTTCAGACTCAGGAACTCGCTGCGCGCCGTCGTCGGCGTGGGGCTGGCCGTCGCCGTGGCGGAACTCTGCGGCCTCTCCCTCACCGCGTCGATCACCGGCGGCCTCGCCGCACTGCTCGCGCTCTTCACGGTCATGGACGCGAGCCTGCCGGCCCAGCGCCTGACCACCGCCCTGCTGCCCCTCTCGGGCTTCCCGGTGCTGGCGCTGGCCACCACCCTGCACGGGGTCCCGCTCGCCCGGGACGCCGCCTTCCTCGCCGTCGTCTGCTGCGGGGTCTACGCCCGGCGCTGGGGTGCCCGCGGCCACGCGCTCGGCATCTTCGCGTTCATGATGTTCTTCGTCACGCAGTTCCTGCACGCCGTCCCCGGCCAGCTCCCCGAGCTCTACGCGGCCGTGGGCCTCGCCCTCGCCGCTGCCGCCGCCGTGCGCTTCCTGCTGTGGCCGATCGAGCGCCGCACCCCGCCCGCCGCCGTCCCGCCCCCGCTGCCCGGCCGCGGACTGGCCCGCCCCACCACCCGGCAGGCCTTCCAGGCCACCGCCGCCTGCGCCTTCGCCCTCGCCGTCGGGCAGGCGCTGTCCGAGGACCGCTGGTACTGGGCCGTCGGCACCGCCTGGTGGATCTTCGTCAACACCGCCTCCCGCGGCGAGACCCTGGTCCGCGGATTCCGGCGGGTGCTGGGCACCCTCGTGGGGATCGCCGCCGGCCTCCTCATCGCGGTTCCGCTGCACGGCGCGCCCGCCCCTACCGCATTCCTCGTCGCCGTGTGCGTTTTCGGCATTTTTTACACCGCCGCCCCCTCGTACAGCTGGATGATGTTCTTCGTGACCGTCATGGCCGGACTCCTGTACGGGCTGCTCGGCGTGCTCCACCCCGGGCTGCTCCTCCTCCGCTTCGAAGAGACCGCGGTGGGCGCGCTCGGCGCCGCCCTCGCCGTCGCCTTCGTGCTCCCCGTCACCACCCACGCGGCCAACGACGCCTGGATCCAGCGCGCCCTGCACTGCGTACGCCACTGCACCGCCGCCAGCGCCCGGCGGCTGGCCGGCGACCCGGAGGCCGACCCCGCCCCGCACGCGGCCGAGCTGGAACTCCTGCTCGCCCGCGTCCGGATGGCGCTCGCCCCGCTGGTGCACCCGCTGAGCCCGCTGCGCGCCCGCAAGGCGCGCGCCCGGCAGGTGCTCCAGCTGCTCGACGACTGCGCCCACCAGGTGCGCGGCCTCGTCGCGGTCGCCGCCGACCCGGACGCCTCGCACGACGCCCGGCTCGCCCGGGCCTGCGCCCGGGTGGAGGACGCGGTGGAGGCCCTGGTGGCCCGGCGCGCGGTGCCGCTGGAGCGGGAGACCGTCGTACGCATCCCCGCGCCGGCGCCCGCACCCGCGGAGCCGGCGCACGCCGAGACGGCCCTGGTCCACCTCGCGGACCTGGAGCGGGCGCTCGCCGAGCTCGCGGAGCCCCTGCACACCAGCCCGGGGGCACCGCTCGTACCAGCCTGAGCCGGGGCAGCGGGCACCGGGCTCTTGTTCCCAGCACATTCATCCGGCACGTCCGGCGTGGACCGGACCGGACAGGGGGTAGCCGACCGGAATGGAAACACTGCAACAGCGGTCGAAGACTGCACGCGTGTGGGCGGCGGCGGAGGAGTTCATCAGGCTCCACCACCGGGAGAATCCGGAAGCCGGGGACGTGGAGGCCCGGCTCGCCGACGTCCGGGACGAGATACGGGTGCTGGGCACCTACCGGCACACCCCCGAGGAACTCGTCCACGGTGCCCGGGTGGCCTGGCGCAACAGCAACCGCTGTATCGGCAGGCTCTACTGGAACTCCCTGCGCGTCCGCGACTTACGCGGACTCACCGGGGCGGACGAGATCGCGGAGGCCTGCTTCGAGCACCTGCGCGAGGCCACCAACGGCGGCCGGATCCGCCCCACGATCACCGTGTTCGCCCCCGACATCCCCGGCCGGCCGGGCCCGGTGATCTGGAACGAGCAGCTGATCCGGTACGCGGGCTACGGCACCGGCCCGGACGGCAGGCCCCTGGGCGACCCGCGCAACGACGGGTTCACGGCGGGGGTGCAGCGGCTCGGCTGGCCCGGCGGGCCGGGCACCCCCTTCGACCTCCTGCCCCTGGTCGTCCAGGGCTGCGACGACAAACCGCGCTGGTTCGAACTGCCCCCGGACACCGTGCTCGAAGTGCCCGTCCGGCACCCCGAGGGGGACGGCTGGGCCGACTGGGGACTGCGCTGGCACGCGGTACCCGCCATCTCCAACATGACCCTGGAGATCGGCGGGGTCCGGTATCCGGCGGCCCCCTTCAACGGCTGGTACATGGGCACCGAGATCGGCGCCCGCAACCTCGCCGACACCGACCGGTACGACCTGCTGCCCGAAGTGGCGCGCAGGCTCGGACTGGACACCTCCAGCGACCGCTCCCTGTGGAAGGACCGGGCCCTGGTGGAGCTGAACCGGGCGGTCCTCGACTCCTTCGACCGCGCCGGGGTCACCATCGCCGACCACCACACCGAGTCCCGGCGCTTCCTGGCCCACCTGGAGCGGGAGGAGCGCAGGGGGCGCGTGGTGGGGGCGGACTGGTCCTGGATCGTGCCCCCGATGTCCGGGGCCGCCACCCCCGTCTTCCACCGCACCTACGACACCACCGAGCAGACCCCGGCGTACGTCCACCACCCGGGGGCGCTCGCCCGGGCCCGCGGGGCCGGGCTGGGGGAGGACCCGCTCCCGGAGCCGGCCGCGGAGGACCCGCTCGCGGAGCAGCAGGCCGCGGCGGACCTGCCGGAGCCGCGCCCCCCGGTGATCGCGCCGGCCCGCGTCGGGGCCTGCCCCGTCCGGCGGCAGGCGCCGCTGGCGGAAGCCGGGTAACCGCCCCGGTGGTGGTCTAGACCTGCTACGGTCGGCCTGGACCGTCCACGCGGCCGTCGGGAGAGGGGTGGACCCGTGCAGGACCAGAGCCGGCACCACGGTGGGGAGCGCAGCGAAGGCCGGGACCGGGAGCCGGTCCCGGACGCGCAGCACGGACTCAGGGCCTACATCGGCTCGTTCACCTCGGCCGGCGGCCGCGGCATCACCACCGCGGCCGTCCACCCGCGGACCGGCGCCCTGACCGTCACCGGGGCCACCGACGCCCTCGCCGACCCCTCCTATCTGGCGCTCGATCCCCGCGCCGGGATCCTCTACGCCGTCAGCGAGGCCGACTCCGGGGCCGCGGCCGCCTTCGCCCTCACGGCGGCGGGGCCGGAGCCGCTCGGCCCGCCGGTCCCCGTGGCGGCCTCCGGCCCCACCCACCTCTGCCTGGCCGGCCGCCGGCTGCTGACCGCCAACTACGGCTCCGGCAGCGTCAGCAGCCTCGCCCGCACCCCCGCCGGCGCCCTGGCCGGACCGGCCCGGGTGCTGGCCCACGAGGGTGCCGGGCCCGACCCCGACCGGCAGCGCGCCCCGCACGCCCACCAGGTCGTGCCGGCACCCGGCGGCCGCTGGGTGCTCAGCGTGGACCTCGGCACCGACTCCCTGCGCATCTGCGCCCTCGACCCCGAGACCGGCGGGCTGCGGCTGCACTCCGAGGCCGCCCTGCGGCCCGGCTCGGGCCCGCGCCACCTCGCCTTCCACCCCGGCGGCCGGATGCTCTACGTGCTCAACGAGCTCGCCCCCACGGTGACCGTCTGCCGGTGGGACGCGGAGGCCGGGGCGGTGGAAGTGGCCGACGAGGTTCCGGTGGCCGCGGAAGGCCCCCAGGAGGGCGTACGGGCCTATCCCTCGGCCATCGTGGCGGCACAGGACGGGCGGCACCTGTGGGCGGCGGTGCGCGGGACCGACACGATCGCCGTGCTCGCCCTGGACGCCGGCGGGGAGAAGGTGCACCCCGCCGGGTCGGCGGACTGCGGCGGCCACTGGCCGCGGGACCTCGCGCTCGACCCGTCGGGCCGGCGCCTCTACGCGGCCAACGAGCGGTCCGGGGACGTCACCTGGTTCGACGTGGACCCGGAGACCGGGATGCCGGTCCGGGCCGGCAGCGTGGCGGTGCCCGCCGCCTCCTGCGTGGTCTTCGGCCGGGACTGACACGCGGAAGGGCCCGCCTCCCGGGCGGGGAGGCGGGCCCTTCCGTCGGAACGCGCGCAGCGGGCGCGGGACCGGCGGGTCAGCGGATCGGCGCGCCCTGCGCGGGCTGGGCCAGGCCCAGGGCCGCGGCGTACTTCTCCACGGCGAGCTTGCCGATCGCCGGGTAGGCGCCCAGCGCCTCGGCGGTGGCGCAGTCGGCCTCCTTGCACGCGGTGTCGAGCAGGCCCTCCGCGGCCTCGGGGCCGATCACGTACGGGGCCAGCGCGAGCTGCACCGAGCCGGAACCGCGCAGCTGCTCGGCGACCGCGGCCACCGAACCCTCCTGGTCCAGCGCGGCGGCCATGACCGGAACGGCGAGGCGGGCGGCCAGCAGCATGCCGGTGATGCCGGCGGTCTGCACGGCCTCCTCGCCGCCGACCGTGCCCAGGATGATGCCGTCCGCGGCGGTGGCCACGGTGAACAGGCGGGCGCGGTCCGCGCGGGCCAGACCGGCCTCGGACAGCCGCACGTGCAGGGCCTCGGCGAGCAGCGGGTGCGGGCCGAGCACGTCGGTCAGCTCCGCGGCGGCCGTGCTGTCCATCAGCGCCTGGCGGATCCGGCGCAGCAGCCCGTTGTCCGGGCCGGCCAGCAGCGGGACCACGACGGCGTCGGGACCCTGCGGCTCGGCGACCTCCTGGCCGGCCGCCCGGGCGAACTCGATGCGGGCCGTGCGCTCGGCGGCGACGGCGCCGAGCACCGCCTGGAGCGTCGGGAACTCCGCCGTGATGTCGGCGGTGTCCGAGTCACCGTCCAGGAAACCGACCCGGGCGTCGAGGCCGGGCAGCTCCGAGCGGGCGATGCTCAGGGTCTCCTCCGCGAGCGAGCGGGCGGCGGAGGAAGGGGTACCGGGCACCGCCAGCACCAGCGCGGGCGCACCCTCGGGCGCCACCGCGGGCTCCGGACGGCGGTGCCGTCCGGTCTGGCGGGGTCGCGGCATTCGTACAGGCAGGCCAGCGGGCCCAGTGGAGGAGCTCATGGCGCCGCATGCTACTGGCTTTCCGGGACCGTCTGTTCGGGCAGGGGGGAGTCGGGCGGCATCTGTCCGCATTTATCCGTTGAATGTCAGATAAGCTTCAATCAACGGACGGCAAGCGCCAGTCCACGGGCTGTGCACCCTGGCGCAGCAGCAGGTCGTTGGCCCGGCTGAACGGGCGCGAGCCGAAGAACCCCCGGTCCGCGGACATGGGGGAGGGGTGCGCCGACTCCACCGCGGGCAGGTCGCCCAGCAGCGGCCGCAGGTTGCGCGCGTCCCGGCCCCACAGCACGGAGACCAGCGGCTTGCCGCGGGCGGCCAGCGCCCGGATCGCCTGCTCGGTCACGGCCTCCCAGCCCTTGCCCCGGTGGGCGGCGGGCTTGCGCGGGGCGGTGGTCAGGGCGCGGTTGAGCAGCAGCACGCCCTGCCGGGTCCACGGGGTGAGGTCGCCGTTCACGGGCCGGGGCAGTCCGAGGTCGCTGTGCATCTCCCGGAAGATGTTCTCCAGGCTGCCGGGTACGGGGTGCACCTCGGGCGCGACCGAGAAGGACAGGCCCACCGCGTGCCCCGGGGTGGGGTACGGGTCCTGCCCGACGATCAGCACCCTGACCTCGTCGAAGGGCTGCTGGAACGCGCGCAGCACGTTCGCCCCCGCCGGGAGGTACGTGCGTCCGGCCGCGATCTCGGCGCGCAGGAAGTCGCCCATCGCGGCGATCTGCCCCGCGACCGGCTCCAGCGCCCGTGCCCAGCCTGCTTCGACGATCTCGTTGAGTGGTCGTGCCATGCCGGGTCACTCTACTGGCCGATCATGGCCGCGCGCACGCAAAGGACGTCCGGGAGGTGCTCGGCGAGCAGCTGCCAGGTGTCGCCGTCGTCGGCGCTCGCGTACACCTCGCCGTTGCGGTTGCCGAAGTAGACGCCCGCCGGGTCGGCGTCGTCGGTGCACAGGGCGTCGCGCAGCACCGTGCCGTAGTGGTCCCCCTCCGGCAGCCCGCGGGAGAGCGGCTCCCAGCTCCGCCCCGCGTCCGTGGTGCGGTAGACACGGCAGCGGCGGCCCGCGGGGACCCGGTCGGAGTCCGCGTTGAGCGGGAACACGTAGGCCGTGCCGGGGCGGTGCGGGTGGGCGGCCACCGCGAAGCCGAAGTCGGAGGGGAGGCCGTCCCCGATGTCGGTCCACTTCGCCCCGGCGTCGTCGCTGCGGTAGACCCCCCAGTGGTTCTGGAGGTAGAGCCGGCCGGTGTCGCCCGCGTCCTGGGCGATCTTGTGCACGCACTGCCCGAACTCCGGGTGCGGGTCGGGCAGGAAGACCGCGGAGACCCCGTCGTTCGAGGGGGACCAGGCGGCTCCGCCGTCGCGCGAGCGGAACACCCCGGCGGCCGACACCGCCACGGTGACCAGGTCCGGGTCGGCCGGGTCGGTGACCACCGTGTGCACCGCCTCCCCGCCGCCGCCCGGCTGCCAGCGGTCCCGGGTCGGGTGCTCCCACAGCGGCCGGACCAGCTCGAAGGACTCGCCGCCGTCCTCGGAGCGGAACAGCGCGGCCGGCTCGGTGCCCGCGTAGACCACGCCGGGGGCCGCCGGGCCGGCCGGGTGGAGCTGCCAGACCCGCTCCAGGGAGGCGCCGGTGTCCTCCGGGAACTTCACCGCCGGCCGGGCCGGTTCGGTCCAGCTCGCGCCCAGGTCGTCGGAGTGGAAGACCGACGGGCCCCAGTGCGCGCTGTCGCCCGCCGCCAGCAGGCGGGGCACCGGTCCCCGTCGGTCGATGGCCACGGCGTACACCGCCTGGGCGTTGAAGTGCGGGCCGTCGAACTCCCAGCGGCCGCCCCTGCGGCGGCCGAGGAAGAGCCCCTTGCGGGTGCCCACGGTGAGCAGGACGTCGGTCATGGCCGACACCTCCGGACGTCGTTGTCCCGAATCGGTGCGGAGCGCGCGCAGCCGTGCGGCCCCGTCGTCCCACTCTGCACCCGGGCACCGACAACGGCCCGGCGGGCGGGGCGGGGGTGCCGCACGGGGTCCGGAAACGACCGGTGATGGCCGACTGCGACCGGCCGGAGCCGGTTACTTGATCGTAAGTGGCGCAGGGGGGTTGACTTCGGACCGTGGCCGTCGAACACCTCTCGCCGCTCGACCTCGCCTTCTGGCGGATCGAGTCCGCCGGACATCCCATGCACCTCGGCGCGCTGGGGGTGTTCACCGCCGCCGGCCCCGGAGCCGCGGCCCGCGCCGCCCGGCAGCTGGCCGACCGCGCCGCCGGGGTGGACCGGCTGCGCCGGCGCATCCAGGACGTGCTGATCCCGGTCGGCGGTGCCGCGTGGGCCCCGGACCCGGACTTCGACCCGGCACGGCACGTGTTCCTCCTCCCCGCCTGGGAGGCCGGGCCGCACGCCGCCGCGGGAGAGCTGATGGCCCGCCCGCTGGACCGCGGCCGGCCGCCCTGGGAGGCACATGTACTGGAGGACCCCCGGGGGGACGGCGACTCCTTCGCCGTGCTGTTCAAGTTCCACCACGCCCTCGCCGACGGGCTCGGGGCGCTCGCGCTGGCCGCCGCCCTCTTCGACGAGGCCGCCGGGGCCCCCGCCGCCGGGCCGGGCGTCCGGCGCCCGAGGACCGCGGCCGCACCGGCCGGCGGCCGCCGGCGCCCGCTCCTCAAGCGGCTGCCGGGCGCCGTGGCGGCCCGCGTCCACGACCTCGGCCAGGCCCTGGAGATCGGCGCCGCGGTGGCCCTGGCGGGGCTGCCCTTCGGCGTCCCCGACGGCCTGACCAGCACCGGAGCGGATCCCGGCCGGCGGGCGGTGGCCGGCACCGCCCTCGGGCTGGACCGGGTGGACCGGATCCGCCGGGCCGCCGGCGGCACCGTCAACGACGTACTCATCACGGTGGTCGCGGGCGCCCTGCGGCGCTGGCTGGAGGAGCGCGGCGAGCCCCTGGACGGCTCGGGCACCCGGGCCCTGATCCCCGTCTCGCGCCGCCGCAGGGCGGGCAGCCCCGGCGGCGGCAACCGGCTCTCGGGCTACCTCGTGCGGCTCCCGCTCGCCGAGGCCGACCCGCTGGCCCGGCTGGACGCCGTACGCGCCGAGATGGACCGCAACAAGGAGGCCGGACCGCACCGCGGGGCCGGGGCCGTGGCCCTGCTCGCCGACCACGTGCCCCCGCTGGGCCACCGGCTCGGCGGACCGCTCGTCGCCCAGGCCGCCCGGCTGCTGTTCGACATCCTCGTCACGAGCGTGCCGCTGCCCCCGATCACCCTCACCCTGGCCGGCAGCGCCCTGCGCGAGGTCTATCCGCTGGCCCCGCTGGCCTGCGGCCAGTCCCTCGCCGTGGCCGTCTCCACCTACCGCGGAACCGTGCACTTCGGCCTGGTCGCCGATGCCGCCTCGGTCCCCGACCTGGACGACCTGGCGGCCGCCCTCCACGCGGAAGCCGCCGCCCTGCACGCGGCGGTGGAGCAGTAGGCCCGGCCTGCCGTCACGCTCGCGGCTCAGGCGCGGGCGTACTGGCCCGGCGTGCGGATCTCCGCCCCGAGCTCGCGGGCGGCCCGGCGCGCCCAGTACGGGTCGCGCAGCAGCTCCCGGCCCAGCAGGACCACGTCGGCCTCCCCGTCGGCGAGGATCTTCTCCGCCTGGACCGGCTCGGTGATCATGCCGACCGCACCCACCGGCAGGGAGGTCTCGCGCTTCACCCGGGCCGCGAAGGGCACCTGGTAGCCGGGGCCGGCGGGGATCTGCGCGCGCGGCACCCCGCCGCCGCTGGAGACGTCCAGCAGGTCCACCCCGTGCTCCTGGAGCAGGCCCGCGAAGCGGACGGTGTCCTCGGGGGTCCAGCCGCCCTCCGGCAGCCAGTCCGTGGCGGAGATCCGGAACAGCAGCGGCAGCTCGTCGGGCCACTCCGCGCGCACGGCGTCCACCACCTCCAGCGCGAAGCGGATGCGGTTCTCGAAGGAGCCGCCGTACGCGTCCGTGCGGAGGTTGCTGTGCGGGGAGAGGAACTCCCCGATCAGGTAGCCGTGCGCGCCGTGCACCTCGGCCACCTGGAACCCGGCCGCCAGGGCCCGGCGGGCGGCGGCCGCGAACTGCTCCACGACGACCGTGATCTGGCCCGTGGTCAGCTCCTGCGGGGTCTGGTGGCCCTCGTCGAACGGCACCGGGCTGGGGGCGACCGGCCGCCAGCCGTGCTCCTGCGGCCCGAGGGGCCGCGAGCCCTTCCACAGCCGGTCCGTGGACGCCTTGCGCCCGGCATGGCCGAGCTGGATCCCGGGGACCGCGCCCTGCTCGCGCACGAAGGAGGTGATCCGGCGCAGCGCCTCGGCCTGGGTGTCGTTCCACAGCCCCAGGTCGTAGGGGGAGATGCGGCCCTCGGGGGAGACGGCGGTGGCCTCCTGGAGGATCAGGCCGGTGCCGCCCGCGGCGCGAGCGGCGTAGTGGGCGAAGTGCCAGTCGTGCGCCACGCCCGCGGCCGCGCCGGTCGGGGCCGCGGAGTACTGGCACATCGGCGCCATCCACGCCCGGTTGGGCGCGGTGACCGAACGCAGGGTGCAGGGCTCGAAGAGGGCGCTCATACGGGAGACTCCGTTCTCGCCCGGCGCTGGGCGCGCCGGGGTGGCGGGTAAGTTCGATGGGCATCGTACTACGATGGTCATCGAAGTACGAGGATTCTCGTACGATGGGGTCGACGGACGCGGCCCAGGCCGCCACGAGCGAGCGGAGAGGGAGCACATGACCGAGCAGGCGGCCCACCGCGCGCTCGCCCACCCGGAGCGGGCCGAGATCCTCCTCGAAGGCGTGCTGCACGCACTCTCCGACCCGGTGCGCCTGGCGATCGTGCGCCGGCTCGCGGGGGCCGCGGACGAGCTCGCCTGTTCGGCCTTCGACCTCCCCGTCACCAAGTCGACGACCACGCACCACTTCCGCGTCCTGCGCGAGAGCGGGGTGCTGCGCCAGACCTACCGGGGCACGGCGAAGCTCAACGGGCTGCGGCGGGCCGAACTGGACGAGCTGTTCCCGGGGTTGCTGGACCGCGTCCTGGCGGCCGCGGACGCCGAGCAGGATCGCCGGGCCTGACCGCGTGCCGAACCCGAACCCGGCCCCGTGCCGGGGCGCGGCGGACGGGGCCGCTCACGGCGCTCCGCCCCCGGCCCCGCGCCTCGGGCCCCGCCGGGCCCCGCGGCCCCCTCAGGCCCCGCCGGGGCCGGAGCCTCCCGCACCCGGCGGCAGCCCCGCGGCCGCCAGCAGTCCCGGCCAGTCCGGGATCTTGACCGAGCGGCGGCCGAGGGAGCGCCCGAGGGCCGCCTCCGCGGCCTCGATGCCCAGCCAACCGGCCCAGGGCACCGGCTGCACCCCGGCCTCCCGCAGCGCGCGGTCCGGATCCGCGGCCACGGGGCGGGCGGCCAGCCGCTCCGCGTCGGCCAGCAGGGAGCAGCCCGTCTCCTTCGCGCACGGCCGGTTCGTGCCGATCACCCCGGTGGGGCCCCGCTTGATCCATCCGGCCACGTACTCGCCCTCGGACGGGCTCCCCTCGCGCAGCACCCGGCCCGCCGCGTGCGGGACCGTGCAGGTGCGCTCGTCGAAGGGCAGGCCGGGCAGCGGCACGCCCTGGTAGCCCACCGACCGCAGCACCAGCTGGGCCGGCAGCTCCTCGTACCTGCCGGTGCCCGTCACCCCGCCCCGGCCGTCCGGCGCGGTCCGCTCGAAGCGCACCCCCGCCGCCCGGCCCGAGCCGTCGTCGAGCACCTCCACCGGGCGCAGGAAGAACCGCAGGGTGATCCGGCGGCCGCCGGGCGGTACGGGCCCGGACGGCGGGGCCGCCGCCCAGCCGCGCAGCACCTCCACGTTGCGCCGGTTCACCGCCGGGAGGGCCGCGGCCGGGTCCGCGTACCCCGGGTCCAGGGCCAGTTCGGCGGGGTCCACGGCCACGTCCGCACCGGGCAGGCCCCCGAGTTCGCGCAGTTCCTTGGTCGTGAACTTGCCGGCCGAGGGGCCGCGGCGGGCCACCATGAACACGTCCCGCACGCCGCTGCCGGCGAGTGCCCCGAGGGCGGGCTGCGGCATGTCGGTCGGGCTGAGCTCGGCCACCCCGCGCGCCAGGATCCGGGTCACGTCCACGGCGACGTTCCCCGCCCCGATCACCACGGCCGAGGTGACCGAGCCCAGCCCGAAGGCGTCGCCCGCGGCGTCCGGATGGGCGCTGTACCAGGACACGAAGGAGGTCGCCGAGCGCACCCCGGCCAGGTCCTCGCCGGGGATCCCCAGCCGCCGGTCGCGGGCCGCGCCCACGCAGTACACCACCGCGTGGTACAGCTCCAGCAGCCGGCGGGGGGTCAGCAGCGGGCCGCCCACCTCGACGTTGCCGAGGAAGCGGATCCGCTCGTCCTCCAGTACCGTGCGCAGGTTCCCCTGGAGCGACTTGATCTTCTCGTGGTCGGGGGCCACCCCGTAGCGCACCAGTCCGTACGGGCACGGCAGCCGGTCCAGCACGTCGACCCGCACGTCCGGCACCGCCTGCTGCTGGACGAGGGTCTGGGCGGTGTAGACCCCGCTCGGGCCCGAACCGACGACGGCGACACGAAGCACGGCGGTGCTCCTTCCGCAGGGTGCCTTTCAGCATGCCACCGGCCCCGGCGGCGCGTCAGCCCATGGCGCGCATACGGCTGATCTCGGCGCTCTGCTGGGCGAGCACATCCGTCGCCATCTCCTCCACCGCCACGTTGTTCCCACCGGACAGGGCCTGCCCGGCCATCGTGACCGCCCCCTGGTGGTGCGCGATCATGAGGGCCAGGAACTGCCGGTCGAACTCCCGCCCCCGGGCCGCCCGCAGCCGGCCGAGCTGCTCGGGGGTGGCCATCCCGGGCATGGCGGCGTGGTCGTGGCCGGCGTCCGCCCCGGGCGCGCCCGGGTGCGCGGAGAGCCAGGCCTCCATCGCGGCGATCTCCGGCTGCTGCGCGGCGGCGATCCGCTCGGCCAGCCGCTCGACCTGCTTCGAGCCGGCCCGCGACGGGGCGAGCGCGGTCATGGCCAGGGCCTGCCGGTGGTGCTCGGTCATCCGCCGTACGTACCGGAAGTCGGCGGCGTTGGGGGAGTCGTCCGGCAGCTCGCGCGCGGCCTGCTCCGGGGTGAGGGTGCGGGCCGGCTCCCCGGGTCTGCCGGGGGCGATGACCCTGGAGCCGCCGGCCGGTTCCGGTCCCGCAGCCCGGTCCCCGCCGTCCTCGCAGCCCGCGAGGGCCAGGGCCAGCAGGGCGGCCGCCAGGGTGCGCCCAAGATGACGGTGGATCAGATGGATCGGCACCACGTCCTCCTCCGGGACTCGGTGTTCCGCTGTCCGTACGCCCGGCAACGGCCGACGGGCACTGTTGCCATGGACATGGCCAGGACCATACTGCCGGGGGTGATGCTCAGTCTCCCGTTCCCACCAGGAGCGGATCCAAGGGAGGGCACAGTGACTTCGTTGCACAGCACCCCGGTGCGGCGCAGGCGGGGGGCGGTGGCCGCAGCCGCGGCCGGCCTGCTCGCGACGCTCCTCGCCGCCGGCCCCGCGGCCGCCACCCCCGACCCCGGAGACGCCCCGGCGGCCCGCAAGGCGAGCGCGGAGGCCGCCGCAGCGGCCCGGGCCGCCGTCGCCGCCGGTGACGTACCCGGCCAGGACGAGATCGTGCACAGCGCCAACATCGAGCACGTGGCGTCCATGCCCAAGGGCGCCCTCAAGGGGTTCAACACCGACCTGGCCTTCCAGGGCCGGTACGCCTACGCCGGCAACTACGACGGCTTCGTCATCTGGGACATCAGCCGTCCCAGGGCGCCCAAGGTCGTCAGCGAGGTGCTCTGCCCCGGCGGCCAGAACGACATCTCCGTCTCCGGAAACCTGCTGATCCTGTCCACCGACTCCTCGCGCAGCGACAACTCCTGCAGCAGCGTGTCCCAGCCCGCCACCGAGAAGTCCTCCTGGGAGGGCATCAAGGTCTTCGACATCAGCGACAAGGCCAACCCGAAGTACGTCGCCTCCGTCGAGACCGACTGCGGCTCCCACACCCACACCCTGGTCCCGGGCGGCCGGGACCTCTACGTCTACGTCTCCTCCTACGGCCCCAGCGACACCTTCCCCGACTGCAAGCCGCCGCACGACGGCATCTCCGTCGTGAAGGTCCCGCGGCACGCCCCCGAGAAGGCCGCCGTGGTCGGCTTCCCCGTCCTCTTCCCGGACGGCGGGAACCCCGGCGGGCCCACCAACCCGGGCGTGTCCAAGACCAGCGGCTGCCACGACATCACCGTCTTCCCGGCCAGGAAGCTCGCGGCCGGCGCCTGCATGGGCGACGGCATCATCTTCGACATCAGCAGGCCCGAACAGCCCCGGGTGCTCGACCGGGTCCAGGACAACGTGAACTTCTCGTTCTGGCACTCCGCCACCTTCAGCGAGGACGGCGCCAAGGTCGTCTTCACCGACGAGCTCGGCGGGGGCGTCAGCGCCACCTGCAACGCGGCCACCGGCGCCACCCGGGGCGCGGACGGCATCTACGGCATCACCGGCCGCGGAGACGCCCGCAGGCTGGTCTTCCGCAACTACTACAAGATCGACCGGCACCAGGCGGACACCGAGAACTGCGTCGCCCACAACGGCTCGCTCATCCCCGTCGGCGGCGGCCGCGACATCATGGTCCAGGCCTGGTACCAGGGCGGGGTCTCGGTCTGGGACTTCACCGACCCGGCCCGCGCGCACGAGATCGGCTACTTCGAGCGCGGCCCCCTCAGCACCGACACGCTCACCCTCGGCGGCTCCTGGTCCGCGTACTACTACAACGGCTACATCTACTCGAACGACATCGCCAAGGGCTTCGACGTCCTGAAGATCGACGACCCGCGCACCGACAGCGCCCGCCACGTGCGGCTGGACCGCCTCAACGCCCAGACCCAGCCCGACTACCGCTGACCCTCCGGTCCCCGCGGCACCGGCCCGCCGGGCGCCTCCGCGTCCGGCGGGTCACCCAGCTCCCAGTCCAGCCCGTAGCGCTGGAACAGCTCCGCCCGCAGCCGGGCCGCAGGCATCGGCGCCCCCGGTAGCAGCACCGCGAACACCGCCCCCATCAGCAGGGCCCGCAGCAGCGGGTACTCGGCGTCCGGGTCCGCCGCCCCGTACCGCTCCACCGTGTCGCGCAGCAGCTCCGCGAGCCGCTGCTGCTCCGGGCACTGCACGAAGCCCTCCGCGGACAGGATGCCCGCCATGTGCGTGCGCATGAGCAGGGGATGCTCCGCGGCCAGCCCCAGCACCGCGTCGACCGCCCGCGCCAGCCGCTCCGCGCCGTCCGCGGTCCGCGGCTCGCGTTCCAGCGCCTCCTCCAGGGTCCGGTGCATCAGCCGGTGCACCGCCGACTGGAGCAGCTGGCGCTTGCCGGGGAAGTAGTACGAGACCAGCCCGCGGGCCGCGCCCGCCCGGTCCGCGATGTCCGCGAGGGTGGTCGCCTCGTATCCGCGCTCCGCCACGAGTTCCACCGTGGCCTGGAGCAGTCGCTCCCGGGAACGCCTCCGCAAATCTTCATTGACCGATGCGCTGCGCGGGGACATGCTTACTCCTGCGTTGACTGGCTCCCAGCCAATATACTCAGCGCACGCCGGCGGCGGGGCACGCACCTGCGGTCCGCGCCGGAAGCCGGTCGCCGTGCTGGGCGACGCGGGGGATCGCCCAGCACGGCACCGACGCGCCCGGCCGCAGGCCGCGCCCGCTGCTTCCACCCGGAAGACAGGACCTAGTCCTCCCGCCCGGCCGCGGGCCCGGGCGGAACCGCCCGTCCCGGACGCGTGCACCAGGCCGCGGCGCCGGCCGCAAGGGCGAGGCCCAGCAGCCAGCCGCCGGCCACGTCCGACAGCCAGTGCACCCCCAGGTAGAGCCGGGTCCAGCCGACCCCCAGCACCGAGACGGCGGCCACCGCCCAGGCGACCGGCCCCGGCCGCCGCAGGCCGCCCTGCGGCAGCCCCCACAGCACCAGCGCGCACACCACCGCCGCGGTCATCGCATGCCCCGAGGGATAGGCCGCGTACTGCGCCGAGTCCACCGGGTCGGGCCACTGCGGGCGCTCCCGCCCCAGCAGCATCTTGAGCCCCTGCTGCACCGCCGTGGACAGCGAGGCCGCCACCACCACGGCGGCCGCGGCCCGGCGGGCACCCCGTACGAGGAGCCAGCCGGCCATCAGCAGGGCGAGCGCGCGCATCGTCCACGGGTCCCAGACCCAGTCGCTCAGCACCCGGTTGAGGCGCACGGTCCCCGGGTGGGCCACCGCGTCCCGGTGCAGGGCCCGCGCGACCCCGCCGTCGAGGGACAGGAGCGGCGACCAGCCCACCGCGACCAGCAGCGTCAGCACGGCCGCCGCGAGGGCGCACACGGAAGCGGTCCACCAGGGCGGGGCGGCGGAAGGGCGCATGCCCGGGATCCTGGCACACCCCGCGGCCGCTGCGCACGGACCCGTCAGGCCAGCGCGGTCAGCCCCGGCACGAAGGCGACCAGCAGCGGTACGGCCGGGACCAGGGCGGCCGCCGCGGTCAGGCGCAGCCGGCGCACGGGGGACAGCCGGCCCGGCGCCGACAGCAGCCGCCGCACCCGCTGGGGCACATGGTTCTGCGGATGCCCGCACGGGCCGAACACCCCGCGGTCCTCGTTCAGTTCGACCAGGGCCAGGGCGATCGTCAGCCGCCCGTACCGCCGGGAGGCGGCGTCGTCGGCCGCCAGCTCCACCAGCCGGTGCACCTCGTCGCGGAACGCCTCGAACACCGGCAGCTGCGGGAACCCCGAGGCCAGCGCCCCCGAGCAGTGCAGCAGCCAGTCGTGGCGGGCCGCCGCGTGCCCCTGCTCGTGCGCGAGTACGGCGTCCAGCTGGTGCCCCTTCAGGCGGCGCAGCGCGGCCGTGGTGACCACCAGCTGCGGCGCCGGGCCCGAAAGCCACCACGCGCCCGCCCGCGGGGCCTCCAGCACGACCAGCCGCTGGCCCGCCGGGTCCTCCCCGGGCAGCAGCGGGGCCTGCACCATCAGTTCCGCCCGCCGCCGCCGGGTGCGGACCCGGGCCCGCAGCACCTCGCCGGCCAGCATCGCCCCGGTCCACAGGCCGCCCGCGGCCAGGGCCAGCGCGGTGCCCGCCGCCCAGGGGCCGCCCGGGGCCGGCCCGTACGCCTCCACCACCCCGTGCGGGGCCGTCGCGAACAGCGGCCCGCGGACCGCCTGCCAGGCCGCCGCCGCGCTGAGCAGCATGGAGAGGGCGAAGCACAACAGCACGGCACCCACCACGCATTGCCAGACCCACAGGGCCACGACCGGTTCACGGTCCGGCCATTGGGCCCGGGCGAGCAGGCGGGGCGCCCCGAGAGCGGTCAGGACGCCGAGCAGCAGCAGTGCGGCGGGGACCATCATGGCGCCAGCCTATGAGCGCACCCTGCGTGGCGGTACGGCCGCGGACGGCAAGTGACCGAGGACACGTTTCACACCGCCAGCAGCATCGCGAACATGCCCATGCCCATGGCGAGCCGGCAGGCCCGCACCAGCTCGGCGCCGGAGGGGCCCGCGGCCCAGCGCCCCGCACCACCGGGCGGGCCGGCGGTCCCGGGAGAGCCGCCCGTACCGTGCCCCGCCGCCGCGGGCACCAGCCGCACCCCCGCCAGCAGCACGTACCCCGCGTAGTAGAGGAGCAGCAGCCCGGTCAGCAGCGGCACCCCGGCCGCCCCGTGCCCGCCGGTCATCACCAGGGCCATGTACAGCATCGCCAGGGAACCGACCAGGTGGTGGGCGAGGTGCCCGGAGCCCGGCCGTGCGGCGCGCAGCGCCCGGCCCCCGTGCCACAGCGCGTGCAGCGCCGCCGCGCCGAAGACCGCGCCCAGCAGCCGGGCCCGCCCGGCGCCGCCCCCGGCCGCCGCCGGCAGGGCCATGGCCGCCATCCCGAAGGCCATCAGCGCCTCGCCGGCCGCCGCGGTGCGGTCCGGCGAGGGGCCGGCCCGCAGGCGCAGCAGGCAGGAGGAGCCGCTCACCGCGCACAGGAACACGAGCAGCCAGGCGGGGACCGCGGGACCGTGCACGGCTGGCCTCCCCCTTCGAGGTGTCTCGGGAGGAAAGATGCCCGCGCGGCCGCCGGGTTAGGCTCTCCGTGCACCCGAGCACCACCGATCGGAACGGAGACCGCGTTCATGGAGACCCGTACGCAGGACGGCCTCACCTTCCGGGCCGCAGCCCTGGCCGACGTGCCGGAGCTGGTGGGCCTCGTGGAGTCGGCGTACCGCGGGGACGCGAGCCGTGCGGGATGGACCACCGAGGCGGACTACCTCGACGGGCAGCGCACCGACGAGCGGGGCGTGCGCGAGGTGATCGAGAGCCCCGACAGCACCCTGATGGTGGTGGAGCGCAAGGACGAGATCGTGGCCTGCTGCCAGCTCCAGCACCGGGGCGACCACGCGTACTTCGGGATGTTCGCGGTCCGCCCGGTGCTGCAGGGCGAGGGCCTCGGCAAGGTGATCATCGCCGAGGCCGAGCGCCGGGTGCGCGAGCTGTGGGACGTGGCGCAGATGCGCATGACCGTGGTGAACGTGCGCGCCGAGCTGATCGCCTGGTACGAGCGCCGCGGCTACCGGCTGACGGGGGAGACCAGCCCCTTCCCGTACGGCGACGAGCGCTTCGGCGTGCCGCTGCGCGAGGACCTGGCGTTCGTCCTGCTGGTCAAGGACCTGGCCTGACGCAGGGGCGGGGTCCGGCCGGCGCCGGCCGGACCCGTACGCGCCCGTGCCCGGGTCAGGCGGTGAAGCGGCCCGTCCGCCGGATCTCCGGGAGGTCCGTGGTCGCGCCGTCCAGCTCCAGCGCGCGGACCAGCCGCAGGTGCTCCTGGGTGTTGACCACCCAGCCGATCACCCGCAGGCCGGCGGTGTGCGCCGACTCGACCGTCTCCAGGGTCAGCCGCCGCAGGTTGAGCGCGAGGGTCTCCGCCCCCGCCGCCAGTGCGCGGTCCACCACGTCCTCGCCGTAGTGGGCCGCCGTCAGGGTGGTCCGTACCCCCGGCACGAGGCGGGCGACCTCCGCGAGCGCGGCGTCGTGGAACGAGGACACCTCCACCCGTGAGGTCAGGTCCCGGCTCAGCATCACCTCGGCCAGGGCGCGGGCCACGGCCACGTCCTTGACGTCCGCCTGGAGCGGGGCCCGCACCGCGTCGAGCACCTCCTCGAAGACCGGGATCCGCTCGCCCTGACCGGCATCGAGTTCCCGCAGCTCCGCGAGGGTGAGGTCGGCGACGGCGCCCGAACCGTCGGTGGTGCGGTCCACCTCCGCGTCGTGCATCACGACGAGGGCGCCGTCCTTGCTGAGCTGGAGGTCGAACTCGACGACGTCCATGCCGGAGCGTTCCGCGCGGACGAAGGACCGCAGTGTGTTCTCGGGCTCCACGCCCATGACCCCGCGGTGACCGATGGTGAGGAAAGTCAAGGTTCTCTCGCTTCCGTCGACGGCGGCTCCCGCGTGCCGGCCCTGACCGGCCACGCGGCAAGGCGGAGCCTAGTGCTCCCGTCATGGAATGGAAGCGTGCGTGCAGGGCCCGTACGGGGCCCGTGGGCCGTCTCCCGCCTGCCCTGTGCGCCCCGGACCCCCGCGGACGGCTCACCCGGGCGTGGGCGAGTCCCCGGCGTCTTGACGCGGAACCCGGCGGTGGCCGGGCGGGCGGCGGCGTGCGCGGCAGATCCTCCGTCCCCTTCTCTTGCTTCCTCGACATATGACTACTAGTCATATGTCGAATCGGCATAAGACCGGACGCGCGACGCAATCCCCTGGAGGCATCGTGAAATTCTCCGTGATCTTCGAGGCGCAACTCGCCGACCCCACCCCCGCACGCGAGCACCGGCTCTTCCACGACTGCGTCGAACAGGCCGTGTTCGCCGAGGAGATGGGCTTCGACCGGATCTGGGCCGTGGAACACCACGCCCTCAAGTGGTACTCCCACCTGAGCGCCCCGGAGGTCTTCTTGAGCTTCATCGCCGCCCGGACCCGGACCATCCGCCTCGGCCACGGAGTGGTCTGCATGCCCTTCCGCTTCAACCACCCGGTCCGGGTGGCCGAACGCGCGGCCATGCTCGACCTGCTCTCCGGCGGCCGGCTCGACCTCGGCGCCGGGCGCGGCGGCACCCGCCAGGAGACCTCGCTGTGCGGGGTGGACCCCGACCGGACCGCCGCCGAGGTCGAGGAGGCACTGCGGATCATCGGGAGGGCCTGGCAGCAGGAGGAGCTGGAGCACCACGGCGAACTGCTCGACATCGGCCCGCACCCCATCCTGCCCCGCCCCGTCCAGCGCCCGCACCCCCCGCTCTTCCAGGCCTGCTCCCGGACCGAGACCCTGGTGCAGGCCGCCGAGCGCGGCATCGGCGCCCTGGTCATGGGCTTCGCGGGACCCGAGTCGATCGCCGGGATGCGGGCGGTCTACGACGCGGCCGTCGCCGCCCGGGACGGCAGCCGGTTCGTCTCCACCGCCGTCAACGACCACTTCGCCGTGCTGTGCCCGACCCTCGTGCTCGACGACCGGGAGCGGGCGCGGCGCATCGGGATCCGCGGCCAGCGCTTCTTCGCCCAGTCCATCGGCCACTGGTACGGCGGCGCAGGGATCCCCGACGAGGCGGTGGTCGAGGGGGCCGACGAGGCCGCCGAGCTGCGCCGGGCCGCCGAGCAGGTGGTGGCCCGGCTGAACGAGCAGGACATCCCCGTCCGCCCCACCGCCACCGCCACCTTCCACGCCGACCACGCCTACGGCACCGCCGACGACGCCATCGCGTACGCGCAGCGGCTGGCGGACGCGGGCGCCGACGAGATCATGTGCCTGGTCCAGATGGGCACCGTCCCCCAGGAGGCCTGCATGGAGACCCTGCGGCAGTGGGGCCGGAAGGTCATCCCGCACTTCCGCGGCCGCTGAGGACGGGCCGTGCCCGCCCCCGACCGGCTCGACCCGGCCGCCCGCCCGTACGCCGACGCCCTCGCCGCGGTCTTCCCCGACCTCGGCGGGCGCGTCACCGGCGCCGCCGAGGCCCGCCGCATCCTCGCCGCCGCACCCCGTCCGGCCGGGCCGCCGCCCGCGGTGGGCGCGGTGACCGACCGGACCGTTCCCGGTCCGCCCGGCGCCCCGCCCGTGCCCGTCCGCATCTACCGGCCCGACCCCGCCCGGCACCCCGGCCCGCGCCCGACGGTCGTCTTCTGCCACGGCGGCGGCTTCGTCCTGTGCGACCTGGACACCTACGACTCCACCGCCCGCAGGCTGTGCCGGGCCGCCGGGGCGGTCCTCGTCTCGGTCGGCTACCGGCGGGCCCCCGAGCACCGCTTCCCCGCGGCCGCCCTGGACGCCCACGCCGCCCTCCGCTGGGCCGGCGCGCACCTCCCGGAGCTGGGCGGGGCCCCCGGGGCCCTGGTCCTCGCCGGGGACAGCGCCGGGGCCAACCTGGCCGTGGCCGCCCAGTTGCTCGCCGCCCGCTGCGGCGGGCCGCGCGCCGCCCTCCAGGTGCTCCTCTACCCCCTGCTCTCACCGGCGGCCGACGCGGAGTCCCACCGGCGCAACGCGCACGGCTACTACCTGACGACCGCCCACGTCCGCTGGTTCTGGGAGCAGTACCTCGGCCCGGACGAGGACCGCCGGGACCCGTTGGCCGCACCCCTGGAGGCCGGCCCGGAGGCCCTGGCCGCCCTCCCGCCGGCCCATCTGGTGCTGGCCGGCTGCGATCCGCTGTGTGACGACGGACACGCTTTCGCCCGGCTGCGCAGGGCCCGGGGCGCCCCCGTGACGGTGGACCTGCACCCCGGGATGTTCCACGGATTCCTGGCCCTGGCCGACCAACTCCCGCAAGCGCGGCGGGCGCTGGCCGCCGTCGGGGAACTCGTTGCCGCCACGGTGAATGACGGGAAGAATTCCCGTGGATCAGGGGGCGCCGCCGGATAATTTCCCGAATGCCCTCTTGAGCAGGAGGTCCTTGCATGCATACGCTGTCTTTACGTGAGGTTCTCCTGTGGAGGAAGTGACATGACGGAAACTCTTGTGCAGGGTGCGGGCGGCAGCGCCATAGCCGCCGGATCCCGGGTGGTCGAGCACCCGGCGTGGCCCGTGCTCAAGGCCGCCGTGGAAGAGATCCGCCCTTGGCAGTCCAAGGACGGCTCGATCGACTTCGAGGCGGAGGGCGCCCCCGCCCGTGCCGCCGCCGAGGCCGCGGTGGAGCGCGTCATCGCGGCCGTCGAGGAGCTCTCCCCGCTGCTCCCGCACGCCACCGCCTACCACCAGGCCCTCGTGGGCGACCTGCGCAAGTGGGCCGCGGGCGGCTTCGAGGTCCCGGACTTCCTGGACTCCCTGCTCGCCTTCCAGCCGGCCGCGCACCGCGCCGACGGCCTGCAGCACCTCGTGGTCTTCCCGATGTACACGCAGAACGGCAACCCGGACCGCAACCTCGAGGCCGTCGCCCTCAAGATGGTCTGGCCCGAGTGGCTCTCCGAGCTGGAGCGCACCCGCTACGACAACCCGCTGTTCCTAGGCATCACCTTCGAGGACTTCACCCCGGGTTACGACACCCACTCCGCCGTGCTCTTCCCGGAGACCATCGCCGTGCGCGAGGCCCCCGAGCGCTTCACCTGGGGCGGCATCTTCTGCGACCGCGAGGCCGCCCGCTACCGCAAGGTGACCGCGGCCGCCGTCGACGTGCTCGGCATCGACCTGCCCGAGGACATCGCCCGGATGGTCGAGGACCAGGAGCGCTGCGAGAAGGCGTTCGTGCTGTGGGACATGGTCCACGACCGCACGCACAGCCACGGCGACCTGCCGTTCGACCCGTTCATGATCAAGCAGCGCCAGCCGTTCTGGATGTACGGCCTGGAGGAGCTGCGCTGCGACCTCACCGCCTTCAAGGAGGCCGTGAAGCTCGAGGCCGAGGGCAACGAGCACGGCCGCGACGTGCAGTACGCCGTCCTGTTCGACCGGATGTTCCGCTTCCCGGTCTCCGGCGACCGCAACCGCAACTACGACGGCCTCGGCGGCCAGCTGCTCTTCGCGTACCTGCACAAGCACGACGTGGTGCGCTGGACCGACAACAAGCTGAAGATCGACTGGGTCCGCGCCCCGCAGGTCACCAACCAGCTGTGCGGCGAGATCGAGGACCTGTACCGGGCCGGCATCGACCGCCCGAAGCTCGTCCACTGGTTCAAGGCCTACGAGCTGGTCTCCACCTAC
The DNA here is from genome assembly GCF_055572195.1 of Streptomyces sp. NPDC030809. Lineage (NCBI taxonomy): Bacteria > Bacillati > Actinomycetota > Actinomycetes > Kitasatosporales > Streptomycetaceae > Streptomyces > Streptomyces sp. NPDC030809. Next base: position 360,181 of record NZ_JBVIDV010000001.1, on the reverse strand, counting down.
CTCGCGCCGCACCCGGGCTCCAAGTGGGCCAAGGGCCCCGATGCCCTCGACCTGACCCAGCCGCCGCGCAAGCTGGTCGACGACGTGCTGGACGACGAGTTTCCGCTCAGCATGTTCTTCGAGGCCCTCGCCAAGAAGCTGAAGGGCGTGATCGCCTCGACCAAGGGCATCACCGCCGAGAACGCCGGGCAGGGCGCCGCGTGACCGAGCGCGCACAGGAGGCAGCAGCAATGAACGGTTCCGGGAACGGGAACGGCGGCACGCTCAGCGGAGCGGTCGTCGCGGTGGCCGGGGCCGGCGGCCCCGCGGGCAAGGCGGCCGTACTGCGGCTCGCCGAGGCCGGCGCCATCGTGGTGGCCTCCGACGCGGACGCCACGCGCCTGGCCGAGTCCGTGGACGCGGCCCGCTACGCACACGGCGGCGCCACCGTCATCGGCGACACCGTGGACCTGCTCGACCTCGACGCCACCAAGGAGTGGGCGGCGCGGACCGAGAAGGAGTTCGGCCGCATCGACGGGCTCGTCCACCTCGTGGGCGGCTGGCGCGGCAGCGCCTCCTTCACCGAGACCGACCTCGCGGACTGGGACTTCCTGGAGAAGCTCCTCATCCGCACCGTCCAGCACACCTCGCTGGCCTTCCACGACGGCCTGCTGCGCAGCGACAAGGGCCGCTACGTCCTGGTCAGCCAGGTCGGCGCGCACAAGCCGGTCGCGAACAACGCCGCCTACAACGCGGGCAAGGCCGCGGCCGAGGCCTGGACCCTCGCGCTGGCCGACTCCTTCCGCAAGGCCGGGGGCGAGGACGGCCCGCAGGCGGCAGCTGCGATCCTGGTCATCATGGCACTGGTGCACGACGCGATGCGCGCCGAGCGCCCGAATGCGAAGTTCGCGGGCTTTACCGACGTCAAGGAGCTGGCCGAGGCCATCGCCGCAGTCTGGGAACGGCCCGCCTCGGAAGTGAACGGACAGCGTCTGTGGCTCACCCCGCAACCCTGAGGACCGACGCGCGCCGCCACCATGACCCGGCGGTGCGCGGATTCGCCAGCGACAACTACGCGGGCGTCCACCCTGAGATCCTCGCGGCGATCACCCTCGCCAACGAAGGCCACCAGGTCTCCTACGGCGAGGACGAGTACACCGAGAACCTCCAGCGGGTCATACGCAGTCACTTCGGCCCGTACGCGGAGGCCTTCCCGGTCTTCAACGGCACGGGTGCGAACGTCACCGCCCTGCAGGCGATGACCGACCGCTGGGGTGCGGTGATCTGCGCCAAGACCGCCCACATCAATGTGGACGAGGGCGGCGCTCCGGAGCGGATGGCGGGCATCAAGCTGCTCGCCGTCCCCACCCCGGACGGCAAGCTCACCCCCGAGCTGATCGACCAGGAGGCCTGGGGCTTCGACGACGAGCACCGGGCCATGCCCCAGGTCGTCTCGATCACCCAGAACACCGAGCTGGGCACCGTCTACACCCCGGACGAGATCCGGGCCATCTGCGAGCACGCCCACGCGCTCGGCATGAAGGTCCACCTCGACGGGGCGCGGATCGCCAACGCGGCGGCCTCGCTGGACGTCCCGATGCGGACGTTCACCAACGCGGTCGGCGTGGACGTGCTGTCCTACGGCGGCACCAAGAACGGCATGCTGTTCGGCGAGGCCATCGTCGTGCTGAACCCGGACGCGGTCCGCCAGGTCAAGCACATCCGCAAGATGTCCATGCAGCTGGCGTCCAAGATGCGCTTCCTGTCGGTGCAGCTGGAAGCCCTGCTCGCGAAGGACCTGTGGCTGCGCAACGCCCGCCACGGCAACGAGATGGCGCGCCGGCTGGAAGCGGGCGTGCGCGGGGTGGACGGGGTGGAGATCCTCTACCCGGTGCAGGCCAACGCGGTCTTCGCGCGGCTGCCGCACGAGGTCACCCGCCGCCTGCAGAAGCGTTTCCGCTTCTACTTCTGGGACGAGGCCGCCGGCGATGTCCGCTGGATGTGCAGCTACGACACCCAGCCGGAGGACGTGGACGCCTTCGTGCAGGCCCTGAAGGAAGAGATGGCCCGCTGACGCAGGCCGATTGATTCGATAGGCATGCATCCTCATGCATAGGTATGCTCCTGGGTCATGGAACTGATCCAGGAGCATGCCGGCATGTCCGCCTATCTGGAGGCGGACGAGACCGTCGACCACACCCACCCGCTGGTGCGGCAGACCGCGGCCGCACTGGCCGCCGGAGCGCCTGACGCCCCCTCATACGCCAAGGCGGCCTTCGAGTTCGTCCGCGACACCATCCCGCACTCCGCCGACTCCGGGGACATGCGGGTCACCTGGCGGGCCTCCGACGTCCTCGCGCAGGGCACCGGGATCTGCTACGCCAAGTCCCATGCCCTCGCCGCCCTCCTGAGGGCCCGGGGCATCCCCACCGCCTTCTGCTACCAGCTGCTGGCGGACGACGACGGGAGCAACCCGGTCGTCCACGGCCTGGTGGCCGTCCTGCTGCCGGGCGAGGAGCGCTGGGCCCGGCAGGACCCACGGGGCAACAAGCCCGGTGTGGACGCCCAGTTCAGGCTGGACGCGGAACAACTCGCCTTCCCGGTCCGCCCGGAGCTCGGCGAGACCGACTACCCGACCCTGTACGCCGCCCCGCACCCGGCGGCGCTCGGCGCCCTCCGGCGGTCCGCCGACCGTGCCGCCCTCTGGGAGGCCCTGCCGGCCTCCCTCTGACGGCGCCCGGCTCAGCCCGCCTCGCGGACCTGGGCCGGGGTGGGCGCCGTGCCGCCCAGGTGGGCCGGCAGCCACCAGGAGTCCTCCGTGCCCTTCGGCTTGGCCGGATAGGCCCGCTGGGCGGCCTCCAGCAGCTCCTGCACCCGCTCCCGCAGACGGCGCGTGATCGCCCCCGCGTACTGGTCGGTGGGCGCCTCGATGGGCTCGCCGACCCGCATGGTCACGGGGATGTGGCTGCGCCGCAGGTCCTTGGGGCGGCCCTTGGTCCACAGCCGCTGGGTGCCCCACAGCGCCACCGGGATCAGCGGCACGCCGGCCTCCTGGGCCATGCGGGCCGCACCGGACTTGAAGCTCTTCAGCGTGAACGACTGCGAGATCGTCGCCTCCGGGAAGACACCGATGATCTCACCGGCCCGCAGCGCGCGCAGCGCCTCCTGGTACGCCGCCTCCCCCTGCTTGCGGTCCACCGGGATGTGCTTCATCGCGCGCATCAGCGGCCCGGACACCTTGTGCCGGAACACCGACTCCTTGGCCATGAACCGCACCAGCCGCTTCGAGGGGCGGGCGGTCAGGCCGGTGAAGATGAAGTCGAGGTACCCGATGTGGTTCGAGACCAGCACGGCCCCGCCCTGGCGCGGGATGTGCTCGGTGCCCTTCATGTCGATACGGATGTCGAGCGCGCGGAACAGCGCGTGCGCGGCACCGATGACCGGGGGGTAGACGAGCTCTGCCATGCGGGGAGACCCCTTCTTTCTGCCTGGGTAGGCGTTCTGCCTGGGGAGGTGCTCCCGGCGGGAAGTTACGCCATCGTAGGTACGTGGCAAGGGGATCGTGCCCCATGGCGGCCCGCCTGGCCAGTTCAGAGGACCGTGCCGGGAGAGATTCTCGTCACGCCGGGGAATTCCCCGGACCCCCGGCGCGCTCGCAACTGCGTACGGGAACACCGGTACGGACGACGAGACGGGGCGGGGCGCGGGTGCACGGGCAGGACGGGGGAAGGCGGCTGGGAGCCGCGGAACTGGGCGCGGAGCCGGGGGAGCGGGCGAGCCTCGTCCAGTTCTCCAGCGCCTTCTGCCAGCCCTGCCGGGCCACCCGCCGGATCCTGGCCGAGGTCGCCGCGCTCGTGCCGGGGGTCGCGCACATCGAGGTGGATGCCGAAGCCCGCCTGGAGCTGGTGCGGGACCTGGGCATCGAGAAGACCCCGACCGTCCTCGTCCTCGACGCGGCGGGCCGGATCGTCCGGCGCGCCGCGGGCATGCCGCGCAAGGCCGACGTGATCGCGGCCCTGGGTGCGGCGGTCTGACCCGCCGCACCGCCGGCCCCGGTTCGTCCGTGCATGCGAGCCCCGGCCTGCGCTTCCGCCGCCGCCGTGACCCCGCTCGCATCTCGCCGTAGTCGCTTGACTGCACACGCCAGTCATCGACAGGCTGACCGCATGCGGTCTGAACTCCTTCTTTACGGACGGGTCCATGTCGATCTCGTCCGCTACGCGAGTGCGTGTTGTCAAGGTTCCTGAACTCCCCTCACACGCACCCGACCCCGAAGGACCTCGCCATGACGGCCTCGGCCGCACTTCCCGCCGCACCCCTGCAGGGCTCGCCCGAGCTGCTGCGCTCCGTCTTCCGGCAGCACGCCGCCGGCGTCGCGGTGATCACCGCCGCGCACGAGGGCCGGCCCGTGGGCTTCACCGCCACCTCGGTCAGCTCCGTGGCCGCCGAGCCCCCGCTGCTCTCGTTCTCCATGGGCACCGGCTCGTCCAGCTGGCCGGTCATCGCCGAGTCCGGGCACATCGGCGTCCACATACTCGGCGAGCACCAGGAGCAGCTGGCCGGGCTGTTCGCCCGCAGCGGTGCCGACCGGTTCGGCCCGGACACCGACTGGCGCACCGGCCCCGAAGGGGTGCCGCTGCTGGACGGCGTACTGGCCTGGCTGGTGTGCAAGGTGGTCGCCCGGGTGCCCGCCGGTGCGCACCGGCTGGTGCTGGCCGAGGTGGTCGCGGGGGACCCGTCGGGTCCGGTCGCGGGCCCGGGTCGGCCGCTGCTGTACCACCAGGGCCGGTTCAACGCCCTGCGCGACTGAGTAGTGCCTGCTGGCGGGCACTTTCCGGTCCCGCCCGGGCGTTGGGAAGGTCACAGTTCACCGAACTTGCTTCCTGGTGAGACCCACGGTGTACTGACGAGTAACATTTCGATCGGAGCGCGGGCCGCCCCGACCGGGATCCGCCCAGTAAGGCGCCTATGCTGCCTGCACAGGGCAGCAGCCAGAAAAGACGATGCAGTAGGAGAGCCGGCGTGAGCTTGAGGATCGTTGTCTGTGTGAAGTACGTGCCCGACGCCACCGGCGACCGGCACTTCGCCGATGACCTGACCGTCGACCGGGACGACGTCGACGGCCTGCTGTCGGAGCTCGACGAGTACGCCGTCGAGCAGGCGCTGCAGATCGCCGAAGAGGCGGACGAGGCCGAGGTCACCGTCCTGACCGTCGGTCCGGAGGACGCCCGCGACGCGCTGCGCAAGGCCCTCTCCATGGGTGCCGACAAGGCCATCCACGTCGAGGACGACGACCTGCACGGCACCGACGTCATGGGCACCTCGCTGGTGCTCGCCAAGGCGATCGAGAAGGCCGGCTTCGACCTGGTCGTCACCGGCATGGCCTCGACCGACGGCACCATGGGCGTGCTGCCGGCGATCCTGGCCGAGCGCCTGGGCGTCCCGCAGGTCACCCTGCTCTCCGAGGTCAAGGTCGAGGACGGCACCGTCACGGGCCGCCGCGACGGCGACTCCGCGAGCGAGCAGCTGGAGGCCTCCCTGCCGGCCCTCGTCTCCGTGACCGACCAGTCCGGCGAGGCCCGCTACCCGTCCTTCAAGGGCATCATGGCCGCCAAGAAGAAGCCGGTCGAGTCCTGGGACCTGTCGGACCTCGAGGTCGAGGCCGAGGAGGTCGGCCTGGAGGGCGCCTGGACCGCGGTCGACTCCGCCGCGCAGCGTCCGGCCCGCACCGCCGGCACGATCGTCAAGGACGAGGGCGAGGGTGGCAAGCAGCTGGCCGAGTTCCTGGCCGGCCAGAAGTTCATCTAAGGGAAGCGGCGCGGGTCGGTTGCAACGCGACCCGCGCCCCTGGGGTTGCTCGCAGGAGAGCAGTCCCGTGACTCCGCCCGAAGGGGCTTCCCACATGGCCGGTGAACCGGCCGTGGCGGACAAGCCCCGCCCGGAGCCCGCAGGCTCAGGCCGAGCCTGGCAGTCAACATGCCTTTCCCCGGATGCAGTTCGGGGTATTCGCCCAGGAGTAGCAATGGCTGAAGTTCTCGTCTACGTCGACCACGTGGACGGCGCCGTCCGCAAGCCCACCCTCGAGCTGCTGACGCTCGCCCGCCGCATCGGCGAGCCCGTGGCCGTCGCCCTCGGCGCCGGTGCGGCCGACACCGCCGCCACCCTCGCCGAGCACGGTGCGGTCAAGGTCCTCACGGCCGACGCCCCCGAGTTCGCCGACTACCTCGTCGTGCCGAAGGTGGACGCGCTGCAGGCCGCGTACGACGCGGTCTCGCCCGCCGCCGTCCTGGTCCCGTCCTCCGCCGAGGGCAAGGAGATCGCGGCCCGCCTCGCGGTCCGCATCGGCTCCGGCATCATCACCGACGCCGTGGACCTGGAGGCCGGTGACGAGGGCCCGGTCGCGACGCAGTCCGCGTTCGCCGCCTCCTTCACCACCAAGTCCCGTGTCTCCAAGGGCACCCCGGTCATCACCGTCAAGCCGAACTCGGCTCCGGTCGAGGCCGCCCCGGCGGCCGGCGCCGTCGAGGCGCTGTCCGTCACCTTCGGTGCGCTGGCCACCGGCACCAAGGTCGTCTCCCGCACCCCGCGCGAGTCCACCGGCCGCCCGGAGCTGACCGAGGCCGCGATCGTGGTCTCCGGCGGCCGCGGCGTCAACGGCGCCGAGAACTTCGCGATCATCGAGGCGCTCGCCGACTCCCTCGGTGCGGCCGTCGGCGCCTCGCGCGCCGCCGTCGACGCCGGCTGGTACCCGCACACCAACCAGGTCGGCCAGACCGGCAAGTCGGTCTCGCCGCAGCTGTACATCGCCTCCGGCATCTCCGGCGCGATCCAGCACCGCGCCGGCATGCAGACCTCGAAGACCATCGTGGCCATCAACAAGGACTCCGAGGCCCCGATCTTCGACCTGGTCGACTACGGCGTGGTCGGCGACCTGTTCCAGGTCGTCCCGCAGCTGACCGACGAGATCAAGGCGCGCAAGGGCTAATCGCCTGACCTGCGCTGATGCTGTGGCCCGGGGGGGGGGGGGGGGGAGCCCCCCCCCCCCACCCCCCATGTTTTTTGCCAACTTTAGGGGCGGAGAGCCCTGGATCAAAGCTCTTCTGCTGGGCTGGGGTTTCCTGCCGT